>CAYYEN010000210.1:0-5793 GCA_964470795.1 uncultured Spirochaetaceae bacterium
ATGTATTAATTGGAGTTATTGGTGTATTAGTTATTATATTAGTGGCAATGGGTATTGCATTATGGCAAGGTAAAGATTACGTTTATACAAGAGAAGAATTTCATGAAAGAATTAAAGATATCATAGAAAATAAAGATAAAGTTATCACATCACTACAAGGTAAATTGAAAGACAAAAACCAAGTATTTAACACATCATATGATTTTTTAAATAATTTAATTGATGAAGAGAGAAAAATTAACCAACAAGCATTTTCATTTAAAAATAAATACAACGTAGGAGAAAAAATATCTTATGTTAAAGATGGTAAAGTTTATTTTGGAACAATTAAAACTATTACAACAGAGTTATATAAAGGGTTAAAAGGGGTTAAAAACACTAATTATATTTATTTATTAGAAAATGGTTTAAATACAAATGAAGAAAGTATCTTAACTAAACAATAAAAATAACCATCATAAGAAAGGAGGTTTAATAATGTGGAGAATATTGAAAGGCATATACTATATGAGTTAATCAATAATGATTTAGATATAAGACTTGATCCACCAGACTATAAATATTTAAGTCAAGAATTTAAAACACAATATAATTTATTACATAGAATGAAAACAAGTCAATATGATATTAATCAAACCAATTTAGAAGTATATGCTATTTCATTAGGAATTGATATTGATTTAAACTATCCATTACAAAATGAAAAACTAATAGATAAAAACTTAATTGACATTTTAAGAGTTCAAACACAATTTAAAACAAGACAAGCTGAAATAAGTAATTTAGATATTTATTTAGAACAATATAAACAAGGTGATGATAATGCAAGAAAAGAAATTATCAAAACATTATCTAAAAGTCAAGCAACAAAATCATCAGTTAAAAGTATTAGTGAGTTTTATGATGAAGAAGCATTGTTCTTTAGAAATATTGTTGATAAAGTTCCATTAGATGGTTTAGTATTTTGGGGGAATGGTAAAGAAAATACAAGACAATTTTTAGGTTTATCAAACATTTTAAAACGAATAGCACCTACCGATTTAGTGGTAATTGGAGCAAGACCTTCAGTTGGTAAAACAAGTTTTGCACTTGCTATGATGAACGCATTATATAAAAACCATTATAAACCTTTATTTATCTCATTAGAGATGACAAACGGAGAGTTGATTAGAAGATTGGCAACAAGTAAATCTGGAATGTCAAATGATAGAATATTTAATCCAATGACTGAATTTAGACCAGATGAAATAGCGTTATATGAAGCTTCACTATTAGAAGTTAAAAATATGGATATTAAACTTATTGATGAACCGCCATCAAGTTGGTTAGAAATGAAAGCTTTAATTATTGAACACGTTGATGAAATTGACTATGTTATAATTGACCATTTACATATCATTAGTAGTTTTGATGGTAAGAGCAATGACAATAAGAATAATATGTATGCTGATATTACAAGAGATATGAAAGAATTTTGTAGAGTATATAAAAAACCTATTATTGTTTTGGCTCAATTAAGTCGTGAAGTTAGAGGTAATACAGGTAAGCATAGAGATCCAAGTTATGTTAAACCTAATATGACCGATTTAAGAGCAAGTGGTAGTATTGAACAAGATGCGAATACAATTATAATGATGCATAGAACAATGCCAACTGGTAGCAAAGAATATGTTAAAAAAGAATTAGAAAACCATATAAAATATGGAAGTTATCCAATTACATTATCTATTGAGAAAAATAGAAGTGGTGGTTTAGGTGAAGTTGAATATCTATTTAGAGCGAAAACTGGTAGATGGGAAGAAGTTTATAAGGAAAAAGAAAGTAGTAGCACACAAAAAGATGGAGGTTATCAATATGGTTCTAAATAATGTTTTGACAAAATTTAATACAGATAAACCTACTGGTTTTGTAAACTTTTCACTTATGCATCATCTTACACCTAATGAATTTTATACATATACATATTTATTAAATGCACCAGATGATTTCTCACCAACATATGACAAGTTAAAAATATTATTAAATATTAAGTCTAACACAACAATTTACAAGATAATTAATTCCTTAAAGTTTCATAAGTTGTTAGATATAGAAAGAATAGATAGCAATGTGTTTATTTGGAGAATATATAATATAGATGAAAAGGAAACCAAACAAGTTTTAATTAACGAACTTGAAAGACACCAAACTATCAATGATAGAATTGAATGGCAAAAAGAAATTGATAAGTTAGAAAAAAAGTTAGATGAAGCTAATGGTGATGAGTTTGGAGAAATAATGAAACAAATTATAGACTTACAAATGAAAATGGAAGGGAGTTAAAAATGCAATTAGAATTACACTTTGATGAAATAGACCATTTATATACATTAAGAGATAAACAAGGTAATGTGGTATTAGATTTAATCTCTACAACACAACTTATGACAAAACATGGTTTATCAGTTGATTATGGAGATGTTGATCCCGAGATATTAGAACAAGCAGCACAATTTGGAATTATAAATCATGCTTGGTTAGAAAAGTATTTTAACGGAGAAGCAATTAAAGCTAACTTACCACAGATAGCAAGTGATGGAGTAGATGCAATAGAGTTAAACGGCTTTGTTCCTATCTACAACGAACTTAAAGTTCATAATGGGTTAGTAGCAGGAATGATAGATATGGTGGCTATGAAAGGCGATATATACGCTCTAATAGACTTTAAATTTACATACTCATATAATGCAAGTCCAATCCAATGGCAATTAAACATTTATAAACATTTATTAAAAAAACAATATGATATTGATGTAAGTGAGTTATGGTGTTTATGGTATAGCAAAAGGAATAAAAGGTTTGAGTTAAGAAAAGTTCCTATATTTGATAATCCATTGGTAGATGAGTTATTTGAATTAGAAGCTAAAGGAGAGTTATTCATTGATAAACAAACAAAAGCACTTGATATATTTGAAAGAACATTAGCAATAGACAACGAATTATTTAAGTATGATAAAGCGGTAGAATTTGCTAATAAACAAAAAGAACAAGTAGAGTTGTTAAAAGAAGAAGTATATAAAGTTATGGAAAAAGAAGGTTTAAGAACACATTATACAGAACGTTATATGCTTACAAGGGTATTGCCTACAAGTTGGACAGACAAAGAAGGTAATTTAGTTGAAAGGGCAGGTTATGTTAAGATAACTGAAAGGAAGGATAAGAAATGAAAGTAAGAATTAGTGATAAGTATTTAGTGGAAATTGATAATTATAACTTTACTCTATTTGAGAATAGGTTAAATAAAGCGAATAAAGTAACGCCATATAGAGTAGGTTATTTTATGAATATGAAAGCAGTTTTAACTAAAATTGTAGCATTAGAAAGTTATGTAGAAAATGGGGACTTAACTTTTGAAGAATATTTAGACCATTTAAACAAAGTTGATGAGAAACTAATTGAGTTAGTTGATAAGTTATTTATTGAGCGAAAGCTTACAAGAAAGGAAATGAGAGATAATGAGTGAAAAATCATTTAAGTTAAGATTTTTAGAACTACAAAATGAGTTAAAAGTTAGCAAGGATGCATTTAATAATCATGGTAAATTTAACTACCGAACTAAACCACAAATTTTAGAAGTTATTAAACCTATTGCATTAAAGTATGGAATTATCGTAACCACAACAAGCAATTTAATTGAAGTTGGAACAAAGGTTGTCAATAATGATTTATCAACATATGAGCACCAAGAATATAATCCAGACCATACAGATGTAAGAGATAGAAAAACATTAGTTAATACTGAAAAAAAGTCAAGTGAAAACATTGTAGTATCAAGAGTTTTTGTTAATAGCAAAGCAACAGCAACTGATGTTTATAGTGATGAGTTTATTGAAGCTCAAGCACAAGCGGAGTTACAAGATAAAAAAGGTTCAATGATGAATGAACCCCAACTAACAGGATCAAGTGATAGTTATGCAGGGAAATACGCATTAGGAAACTTATTTGGTATTGATGATAACAATGACCCAGATAGTGTAGATAATACACCTAAAGAAAAAGTTACTATTAAACAACCAACACAAAATAACATTACACAAGATGATAATGTTTTAGATGTTCAAGCATTAAGAAGAAGAATTATGACTTTAAAACCTGAAGAAATTAATTTAGGTAAAGTTCAAGAATTAAATAAAGAAATTATTAAGAATGAAAATGATGAAACTGCTTTAAAAATGTTAGTTGCAAAAACTAAAGACACGAATATAAAATATAATGAAAATACGAAAGAATGGGGAGAATAAAAAATGGGATACACAGTAAAAGAATATGTGCCAGCAGCACAAAGAAACAATATTGAAAAAGAAGGAACTTTTGAGGTTACTATTGGGAACGTATTATTTTTAGACGATAAATATGTTAGTGATGATATTAAGGAAGCATTAGGAAACATTAAAATTGATAAGATGTCAATTATCTTCCACGACTATGAAGATGGGCAAAAATGGTATGATATTTCACAAGTATTTAATAAAGAAACAATGGGATTAGAGTATCAAGGTTGGAAAATGGATTTGGTAAGTAAAGGAGTTAAAATTCCAGTAGGAACTAATTTTGATAGTATTCAAGCGTGGGCAGATTATATTAAAGGCAAGTCAGTTCAAATTGTAATTGAAGCTAAAACTGGTGGCAACGGTAAAACTTATTACAATGTTACAGATATTTTAGAAAGTAGTTTAGCATTTTGATACAAGTTTTTACAGATGATGCTTTAGAGTTTCGTGGTGGAGTTATGGATGTCGGTAGATTTATCGGCATCTCACGCCCTACTCTATATAAGTTATTAAGTGGTGAAGCTGACTTTTTGCCAAAACACGCTAAATGCGATTACATAGTATCAAATGGTGTTGCCTACCATAAAAAAGATGAAAGATACTACGAAAACTTACCAACCAATACAAAAGAATTTGAAATAGGTTTTAAATTAATTGTTAATTCTATCACATATGAAATAACGAGCATTGATAAAAAAGGTGATTATTATTACTACACATATAACAATGAAGTAATTGTTAGAGCAAGAAAAAAATACAATAACTATTATACGTTAAGACAAGGACTTGGTCGTGCGTTATCGTAGGTTTATTTATCAATTAGATGAAAACAACAATATATGTGATGTTTATTTAGAACCAGTAAGCGACTTATTTAACTATTTTATGTTTGTAAAAGATAATCAATTAATAGTTAATGGTTGTAGAACAAAGATAACAAAACAATCTATATTATTTGATATAGAAATATTAAACAAGTATAAAGAAATGAAGTTAGGTGCTTTTGAAATCGTTAAAGCATTTAGTCCAGAGTTTTTAAAAATGTTAAATCAAGAATATAACATAACTTTTAACGATTTGAAAGGAGCAATAGAGAATGGTAAAAATTATCGTTCAGCAAGAAATTTTAATAACAACCAATTTAAAGGAAGTAATCAAGTTAGTCAAGGATACGTTGTGGGTGCATAACCCTGAATATTTAAACAAAGTAAAAAGAAAAGCATGGATAGGTAAAACTCCTAAAACATTAGCAATGTATAAACAAGACGGAGATACTTATATTGCACCATATGGCTTTAAAGATACTTTATTAGCGTTTTTAATTGAAAACAATATAAGTTATAGCGTTGATGATAAAACATCTCAAAACACGCTTAAAATGATACCTAAACAAGATTTAAGTTTATATGATTATCAAGTTGAAGCGGTCAATAAGTTAAATGAAAAGACTAATGGTATTTTAGTTAGTCCAACAGGCAGTGGT
>CAYYEN010000211.1:0-5784 GCA_964470795.1 uncultured Spirochaetaceae bacterium
ACAACAGCAGTTATCTATAGGTATCCTCGATATGGGTACTAGTGAAGAATTAATCAACACTATAGATTGGTATTTAGCTAATATGAATTGTCTTTTACATGTTATGACTACAGATGAGATGTTTGAAAAAGCTGAATTAGAACAAAAGTATCCTAATGTCACTTTTATCTGTTTTGATAGTTTTGTCTCTTTAGGCGCTAATATCAATGTATTTGCAACAGAATGTTATGCAACTTACTTTTTAATAGTTCGTAGTGATGTGGAAATCATTGCTTTTAATGGTTCTGAGTTGATGAATAGCTTAGCTGAGCATAATCATCCGGCAGTTATCACTCCCTATATGTTAAATGCAGACGGTGAATTGCTTCCAACTCTTAGAGCTCCTTATTTAAGAGGTAAATTATTAGATCCAATTTCCTTTTTTCCTAATAGTGAAAAGCCTATCGCACAAGATAATCTTTATCCCCTGCTTGGGCTTGGTATCTATGATAGAGCCTTGTTTCAACGCTTAAGAGGCTTTGATGAAGCTATCAGTGGTGAATTTTATCAAGTGATGGACTTCGGTATCAGATGTTTTTTATTTGGGTACCGTATTTATACCATCTCAGATTTAGCTCTCCGCTTTCCTAAACGCCATTCCATAGTAGAGGATCGTTCTAACTGTACTGGCATGGAAAGATGTTATACCAAGGCACTTTCAGTTATAAGAATTGCAGGAAAGAATGTGACTCAAAAATGGAAACCTTATGTAGATAAAGAGCTTTTAAAAACTGAGGTAAAAGAAAAACAAATAAAGCTCCAAAAACAAGATTTCTTTGCATTAATGAAATCTTGGCCTATGCCGGATACGGAGAACGAATGAAAGTAAAAGCTATATTATTCTTTTTACTTTTAAGCACCGCCTTATTTGCTAACCCGTTTTCTGGGCAAATCGGTCTTGTGATTATTGATGCAGGGCATGGTGGTAATGACCCTGGAGCTGTAGGCTTTGGAATTTATGAAAAAGATGTAACGCTAGAGCTTGCCTTAGCACTAAAAGCTGAGTTAGAAAAAAATGATATTCCTTGTGTTCTTACTCGTGAGAGCGATGTGTATCTCTCGCTTGAAGAGCGTGTAAGTTTTGCTCGCTCTCAATCTTATAAGGCTGGCACTTATCCTATCTTTATTTCGCTTCATTGTAATTCTAGCGATGGTGAGAGTGCCGCTGGTACTGAAATTTATATAAAGAAGCAATCAAGTACACCTAATTTTTATTATAAAGATTTGGCAAATGTTACCTTGCTTTCTTATTCAAGTTATTCAAAAATACAATTAAATCGTTACTTAAATATAAGAAATTATAATCTTGCTGATACTGTTTCTAAGGAATTTCAAAGCGCCTTTCCTTTGATGAAAAGCCGTGGAGTAAAAGAAACAGATTATTATGTTCTGATAAACAATCCCATTACCGCTATCTTGATCGAAGTCGGGTTTCTTTCTAATAAAGAGGAGAATGCTTTGATAACTTCCCCTTTATTTCAAGTTGAAGCGGCTGAAGCGATAAGAAAAGCCATCTTATAGTTTCCTACAAAATGGCTTTTAGGTTTACATTAATTCTTCTTCTTGCTTCTTAACTGTAAGAGTTAAATTAACTTTAAGAGTTTTCAGCTTTTCAGAAAGGCTGACTTTATAAATGTGAGGATTAATAATACGCTTATAACTTTGATCGAAGGCGGCAAACGCTTCTTTAGAGTACGCTTGAATTTCTCTCAATTCACGTTTCTTATTAACACGTTTTCCCTCTTTCATCTGTAACTTTAAAAGTGGTTCAATACGGCAGTATTTAGATTTCTTCATTACAAAGAAATCACCAAGGGAGAACGGGTGATAAAAAGTGTAGTTGCACTCTGGCACGATCTCTTCTCCCTCTAAAGCTATCAAGTCACCTTGAGGAGCACCTGTTACATCAAAGAAACGATAAACTTGTTTAATTCCTGGATTTGTAGTTTTTTCAAAGCTGTTAGAAAACTTCATTACTGGAACAAATTCACCATTTTCTTCTTTAGCGGAAAGTTTATAAACACCATTAAGACTTGCTTGGGTACCACCGGTTACTAAGTGGGTTCCAATTCCCCAACTATCGATAGGTACGTTATCGGAGACTAGAGTTTGAAGAATATCTTCAGTAAGATCGTTAGATACACAAATTGAGGCATCTTCAAGCCCTGCTTCATCTAATCTGTTTCTTATAACCTTAGGTAGGTAGGAGAGGTCACCAGAGTCTATTCTAACTCCAATTTTCTTTCCAATTGCCTTTTGTTCAAGTCCTATTTTAATAGCAGCTTCTATTCCAGTTCCCAAAGTATCGAAAGTGTCGATAAGAAGTACCGCGTTATCTGGATAAATCTTTGCAAACTTTCTAAACGCTTCTTCTTCACTATCAAAGCTCATTATCCAAGAGTGCGCCATAGTACCAGAAACTGGAATATTGTACTTCTTTCCAGCATATGTGTTACTAGTGACTGCAGTCCCTCCGATAAAGGAGGCACGGGAGGCTGAGTTAGCACCATCAATTCCTTGAGCTCTTCTTAATCCAAACTCCATTATTGCACCATGGCCTTTTATTGCATTGCACATTCTATTAGCTTTGGTTGCAATAAGAGTCTGAAAGTTTAAAGTGTTGAGTAAAAAGCCTTCGATCAACTGTGCGTCAATTAAAGTAGTTTCAACTCTAACTAGTGGTTCTCCTGGAAAAGTAGGGGTGCCCTCAGTAATTGCATAGATGTCACCTTTGAAGGTGTAATCAGCTAAGAAATTTATGAATTTTTCATCAAAGGTATTTAAGCTTTTTAGATACTCTATATCTTCTTTAGAAAATCCAAAGTTTTCAAAAGCATCAATTACTTCTTCTAAGCCTGTAAAGATAGTATAACCACCTAAAAAAGGATTGGTGCGATAGAACATATCAAATACTACTTTTGGATTATGGTTCTCTAGAAAGTAGCCCTGCATCATTGTTAATTCATAAAAATCTGTCAAAAGCGCTGACGTCATTAGTTTTCCTTTGTTATTTTATCAAAACCGGTGTACTTTACGAGTTGTGGTGGAATCATAATGCTTCCATCTTCTGTTTGATAATTCTCCATAACTGCAACAATTGCTCTAGAAAGAGCTACTGCTGTACCGTTTAACATATGAACAAATTTAGTCTTACCATCTTCATCTCTGTATCTAATCTGTAAGCTTCTTGCTTGGTAATCTGTACAGTTAGAAGTAGAGGTAACTTCACCATATTCACCATTTTCGCCACGACCTGGCATCCAAGCTTCAATATCAAATTTTCTGTAAGCAGGAGCGCCTAAATCGCCGGTAGCTGTATCTACAATTCTATAAGCTAAACCGAGGCCTGTAAAGATTTCTTCTTCAATTGCAAGAATTTCTTGATGGAAGCTTTCACTTTCTTCAGGTAAACAGTAAATAAACATCTCAAGCTTGCTGAATTGGTGAACACGATAAAGTCCTTTTGAATATTGACCTGCACCACCAGCTTCTCTTCTGAAACAGTGAGAAAGACCTGTCATCTTAATAGGAAGGCTAGCTTTATCTAAAATTTCACCAGCATAGTAACCACCTAAAGTAATTTCTGCGGTTCCAACTAAACAAGTACCGGTATCTTGAAGAGTGTATATATTGCTTTCAGCTCCTCTTGGGTTAAAACCAATTCCTTGTAAAATCTCTTCTTTTGCAATATCTGGGGTGATAAAAGGAGTGAAGCCATGCTTCATTACAATGTCCATTGCATATCGCTCTAAAGCCATTTGTAAGACTACAAGTTTGTTCTTAATATAATAGAACTTTTGACCACTTACTTTAGCCCCTTTATCGAAATCCAATAAATCTAAGCTTTCACCAAGTTGTACATGGTCTTTAGCTTTGAAAGAGAATTCTGGTACTTTACCAACAAATTTAATAGCAAGGCTATCTTTATCTTCTTTTCCAATAGGAGCTTTTGGAGAAGCATAGTTAGGAATAGTTCTAACACCTTTGTTAAATCTGTCTTCAATTTCCGCAAGAAGTGCTTCTTTTTCAGCTAAGGCGAGTTTGATATTCTTACCTTTTTCAATTAAAGAGGCACGAGTTTCTGGGTCCATTTTGCCCTTCATCTTGGAAGCTGTATCATTTCTTTCGCTTCTTAAAGCTTCAACTTCTGCTAAAATTGCACCTCTTTCATCGGCATCTTTTGCAATCTGTTCTAAATCAATATCCATGTATCGATTTTCGATGTTTTGTTTAATCTCATCATAACGAGTTTTTAAATCTTTTGGATCTATCATTATTTTTTCTCCTGAGCTTTTTCAAGCAAAATATTTTTATTTACAGCTGCCATAACAGCATTTATTACAGTTGAGTCAAACTTACCTTCCGCTAGTGCTTCAATTCCATCAATTGTGGTACCGCCTGCAGAACAGACTTTACTCATCAACTCAATAGGGTTAGCCTTACTTGCTTTTTCAAGGGCTACTGCTGAGTTTAAGGTATCAGTTGCAATTGCAAGACTTGTGGGATAAGCAATTCCTGCTTTAGTTCCACCTAGAGCAAGCGCATGTAAAAATTCAAAGACATAAGCAATAGCAGAGCCTGAAATACCAATGAACGCTTTAAATTGGGACTCTGGTAAATAGAAGGCTGAACCAAAAGCGGAAGCTATTTGATAAGCTTTAGTTTTTAAAGCTTCATCTAGCTCTTCGCTATAGGTAATTGCTGTTACACTTGCTTTTTCACTTGCTGCCAAGTTTGGCATATAACGGATAACTTTTTTAGTTGCTAAAGCGTCTTCTAGCGTTGCAAGGCTAATACCAGCCGCAATAGAAATAAAGATTTTATCTTTTCCACATAATCTTAGAGTCTCATATAAAGAAGGAAGTATTTGTGGTTTTACTGCAAGTACAATATAATCTGCACCTTTTATTGCTTTAGTGATATCTGCTTCAGCTTTAACAGAGAGTGCTAAAGCTTTTTCTTTTGTCTTTTGTTCGTTAGGTGAGTAGAGTGTAATTTCCCAATTAGGGTCAGTACTTAGCGCTTTTGCAATTGCATAGCCCATGTTACCACAGCCGATAAAACTTATTTTTTCCATGTTGCTTCCTCCCAAGAATGATTATGAAGTTCACCTAATTGTGTAAAGGCTTTAAACTCATTTTGTCGATAATATTCATAAACTCCAATTGCAACGCTATTAGATAAGTTTAAACTGCGAGTATCGCCAACCATTGGAAGTCTTACTGTGGTCTCAGGATGAGCAAGAAGCACTTCTTCAGGAATGCCTTTGCTTTCTTTTCCGAAGATTATATAGCAGTCTTCTTCTTGAGGATAAGTAATCTTATTATAGGTGAATCTGGCTTTGGTTGAATAAAAGAATAGTTTATCGTTTTCGTGTTTTGATAAGAAATCTGCAATAGATTTATATTCAGTTATTTTTACATCTTTCCAATAATCGAGTCCTGCGTGCTTAACAGCTTTATCACTAATATCAAAACCTAATGGGTGTACTAAGTCTAAAGCGGTATTTGTAGCCGCACAGGTTCTGGCTATATTGCCTGTGTTTTGTGGAATTTCTGGTTCAAAAAGTACTACATGTAACATAGCAAAAGTATATTTGTTTCTTATCTTTTGCTCAATGCTAAAACCTTTAAAATACTAAATTTACCTACTTAGTGTTTTGATTTTGGCAGTAGATTGCTTGCTCTCTTAACTTCTAATCCCGATTTAGAAAGTTTTAAGATGGTTTTTTCTAACCCCTGGCGT
>CAYYEN010000212.1:0-5779 GCA_964470795.1 uncultured Spirochaetaceae bacterium
TTTCGTTGCCTTTATACTCCTCTGTTGAAGATCCTCTCTTCTTTTCCCATCTTTCGGTGAAGATTCTCTTTAATGACTTCTGGACTCCATCAACCGTAAAAACTCCGGTTACCGAAATCTCCGTTTTGTGTTCTTCTTCACCGTTAGGTAGTCTTTTCTTGAGTTCAAAATCTGAACGTCCGGATGAGTCTTTCCCGAAAAGAAGCCACAAAAACGAGTCGTAGAGTCTTGTTTTACCTGAGCCGTTAGCTCCTAAGATAGTAGTTTCATGCGTAAAATCTACGCTTAATGTAATCCCCTTAAAGTTCTGAAGGGATAGCTTTAATAATTCAATTTTCATGTTTAAAAGTGTTTGTATATTGTTAAACTCATTGTTATGCACATTAGAAATGTGAAGATGTGAAGCGGATTGAAAAACGCTGCTACAAAAGTGAAAGCACTTAGAATAGCAAATGTCATAAATGACAAAAAGTGTGATAAGCTCTTGAATTTTAAATTCAACAAGCTTGATAATTTGAATCTCATATATGTATGATTTAATTGTTTCAAGAAGAAACCCACCGGTCTTCACAGAGGGGTGGGTTGAAAGTTAATTATACTAAGAATAAAAAAATGGGTGGAGGAAGCCGGAGTCGAACCGGCATGATAGGGATTTCGTAACCTTGATTTAAACTTTCGGCTAGTACGCAGCTAGCTTGCGCTCAGGTTTTGCATCAGCTGTCACTCAGTATGTTATTTTCTTTTCCGGGGATTTGCCGTACTTCGTCATTCTAGAAATGAAAAAGCCACTCTCCGTACCCCAACCTATCTTTAAGAGCGTCATCATAGCGTTTACCAATTTCGCCATTCCTCCAATTTCCCCTGCAACCCGTACAGGGGACACTAACCTAACTAATCTACCTTATTACTAATACCTGCCATCTCACGACGGGAATATCTTTTGTTTAAATTAATCCAACTCAAAGTATTCTTTCAATAAATCCAAGTTGTTTTCAAGGAATTTGTCACGTATTTCTTCTGATTTAAAAGATATATGATGGTGTGTGTTTGAGTAATAGTCCGTATCAAGTCCGCTCCCATATAGCCTAATAATATATTTAAGCTCATCATCACTCCAATCCGGCACCCAATCACCATTATATTCAGGCAATGCCATAAGCTGTGTTAACTGAGCGTATGCCAATGCTGATTTGGCTTGCTTTTCTGTTTTGAATGTTGATCTATCTATATTTTCTTCGTTTGTTTCTTTATATACAGAATTGCCACCCAAATACCATCCGGATACAAATTTTGTTCCGTATGCAATAATCCTATCTTCCCATTCATTTCTAACAGGATTTAACTCATCTTCTGTAAATGCCGACAAAGCCATTTCTTTAAATTCACCGCCTTGCTCATACCAACGCTTAGCTGTTTCAAGCGTAATTTTCACATTTCTTGTTTCCATGTTAAATAAATTTATATAAATTATATTTCTTTAGAATATTGTTCTATGAGCCAATCAAAGTATTCGATCCTCTTTGTAGGGTCACACTCGTTCCACCAGAAAGCTTTATTAATATTCGCACCAAATCGCGCTTTTGCTACTGTCTTACAAAATAAGGGTATGTAGTTTGATAATCCGGAGCACCAAATATCACTATCAATTGCACTGCATCTGCTCAATACTCGCAAAATGCATTGGCACATTCCAAATCGGTCATTACTATCAAAATTAATAATGTAAACCTCCTTCGCTTTCTTAACCACATCAACAACAGGTACTGTAGTACCTTTAATACATTCAAGTCCCATAACTTAATTATTTGATTTTAAAACTTATTGATTTTATAAACTAATATGCTGTTAACTAATAAAGCTAATGCATTAAAAATATATATAACGTTAAAAGACAGAAAAAACATTCCAATACTTACACCAAGAGAAAAGCAGCTGACAAGAAATACAATTTTGTATAACATGTTCCAATGATTGAAATTTTTCATAAATTTAATTTTTTGATTTAACATTTAAATATGTAGAAGGAGCAGGATTCGAACCCGCATTACACGAACCACTGGATTTCTAATCCTGTAAAGGGCAGAGTCGTGTACTCCATTGTTGCGTCTACCATTCCGCCATTCGGTCAGTTGCCATTTCTTGCAATGTTAAATTATTGATTTTGATTTGTTGGAGTCAAAGTCTGTGAAATCGAACTCTGTTGCAGGAACTATATATTTTGCTGTAACTAAAATAGGAATTGAGGTGCTAGACATTCCTACAACTCTAACTTTGTGTCCTTGGTAATCAAAGTATTTACCTCTGTTCTTTTCAAAAAATTCTTTTGCATCCATGGATTAAAGTTTTTCAAATTCTTGTTTGTACTCGTTTAGCTTTTTTGTGATTTTGTTTATAGCAAGTGCTTTTAGTACGTCAAAGTCTATCCAGAAACTATTAACTTTCCCTATACAAATTCCATTTTCTTTACAAAATCCGATTTGTCCTTCATATATCCCGTTAGACAACTCAAGTGTTTTAAGCTGTCTTTCTAGCTTTTCAATTTTATCTGAAAGCTCTTGACCTCTTTTTAAATTTTCTTTGTTCATAAACGTGTTTATTAAATTGTGAATACTATAATTGAGGAGGAAGCCGGAGTCGAACCGGCATGATAGGGATTTCGTAACCTTGATTTAAACTTTCGGCTAGTACGCAGCTAGCTTGCGCTCAGGTTTTGCATCAGCTGTCACTCAGTATGTTATTTTCTTTTCCGGGGATTTGCCGTACTTCGTCATTCTAGAAATGAAAAAGCCACTCTCCGTACCCCAACCTATCTTTAAGAGCGTCATCATAGCGTTTACCAATTTCGCCATTCCTCCAATTTCCCCTGCAACCCGTACAGGGGACACTAACCTAACTAATCTACCTTATTACTAATACCTGCCATCTCACGACGGGAATATCTTTTGTTTAAATTAATCCAACTCAAAGTATTCTTTCAATAAATCCAAGTTGTTTTCAAGGAATTTGTCACGTATTTCTTCTGATTTAAAAGATATATGATGGTGTGTGTTTGAGTAATAGTCCGTATCAAGTCCGCTCCCATATAGCCTAATAATATATTTAAGCTCATCATCACTCCAATCCGGCACCCAATCACCATTATATTCAGGCAATGCCATAAGCTGTGTTAACTGAGCGTATGCCAATGCTGATTTGGCTTGCTTTTCTGTTTTGAATGTTGATCTATCTATATTTTCTTCGTTTGTTTCTTTATATACAGAATTGCCACCCAAATACCATCCGGATACAAATTTTGTTCCGTATGCAATAATCCTATCTTCCCATTCATTTCTAACAGGATTTAACTCATCTTCTGTAAATGCCGACAAAGCCATTTCTTTAAATTCACCGCCTTGCTCATACCAACGCTTAGCTGTTTCAAGCGTAATTTTCACATTTCTTGTTTCCATATTGTTTAAATTTATTTACCGTTCAGACTCTTCTATTTGTTCAATCTCTCTTTCTGCCATTTTAAAAGCTGCAAAAACTAATAGAGAGGTGATAAGCACACCTATAAATGCACCTACTAAAAATGCGATTAATGTTTCCATATAATTATGTATTAAATTTGTTCCCGGATACCGAACCAACGGACACCGGGATGATGTTATTTAGATGTGATGCACCTACGTAGTTTGATTGAATCCTCTGAAACTTTGAAATCCATTGTAGTGGAATCGATTTTCATGTCATTGATTCTTAATTTAAGAACACTAAGGTATTCTTTCATGTGTTCCCTTTGCTCCTCCATATACTCGATTCGGTATTCACCCCCAACGATTGAAGCCTTGTCTTCTTTTGCAAGAAATGCGGTCAATTTCAAGAACTTCTCGTTAAGTTCGTCATACTCTATTTCCATTCTGGAAAGAGGTGTTTCGCATGGTTTGTACGCTTTTAAAAATACATTCTCTGGTGACCACGATGTATATCCATCTTCATAAACGACAAGAAACCCCGGACAATTTTCTTCTTCGCTTTTGTCAATTGTAAAGTTTTTTACTGTTTCTAAAAACTCGTGCTTTGACATTGGAATAGCTCGAACTTGTTTTTTCCCTTCATACAAAGGCATTTCTGTTTGATTCATAAAATTTATATTTAAATCTCGGAACATCCCGATTGAACCCGGCATCCATCGAAAGACAAGCTACTGAGTTGTTGTAATTTTTGATTTATTTAAAAATTCTCTTCGCTACCGGGCAACAAATAATTAGATAAAGACGGTTAACCTAAGCGGATAAATCTCACTCAACACCGAAAGGAAACAATACCTAATCATTGATTATCTTCAGTCAACGCCCGCAAGCGTTGTAATTTTATGCCTACACCATCTGCCGCCCCTGAATGAGTTCGGCACTCTACCTTAGTTTTTCCTTTAAAGGGATGCGCTAATTTTATGATAGTTGGGAGTTCGTAAGTACGGTAAGATCTCTTCTGATTTCTCAGTTTGTGAACGGTAGCCGATCAAGGCTACTCGCCCTATTTGAAGAATATTACATCAAGCTGATTCCTTGATAGTATATATTTTGAGCCTACTTTTCTGTATGGGATTTCTCCAGCTGCTATCCTTGCTCTTATATTTGACTGAGATAGTTTATACCTAAGAGAGGCTGTTTTTACGCTCATTGGCTCATCCATATCTTTTGTAATAATGGATTTGATTTCTGACATGTGTTTTTCTATGTCTGATTTTATTAGCCGGTGCAATTCTCTTGCAATTGACTTTATCTCTGCGTCGCTCATGATTGTTTGCGCATAAGGGTTAATATGAATTCACGTCCTTTTTCGGTCCAGACCGTTATACAGTTGGATCCTTGCGATCCGTCACTTCTTGTGTAAGCGTATGTGCGTGATTTAGTATATCCTCCTGTTTTTCTGATTGCCGGAAGAACTTCGCCAGTTACCCATTTCCTAAATTGTTTAGCTTCCGGCTTGCGGCTATCCAATATTACATCGTATAGGCCATCCTCGTTAACAAATAGAGCGTTTTGGTTTCTTCCTAGTGAGTCAATTATGGGGTAATTTGAAATTACCTCATCTGAAAGTCTTTGCTTTACTCCTTTTGGAGTTAGGTCCAATATCTTACACAGATCGGCTAGGCAGAAAACTGGTTCGCTGTTTAATTCGGCTACTCTTACTTCTCCAAATTGTGGGTTTTTAAATAGTGTGATCATTTTCTTAATTTATTAGGTATTGCTTTGATAGTTATTTCGCATTTCTCGTAATTTGCGGAGCATGAATATTTGCATCCTAGTTCTGGTTCTTGCCTTCCTATTATGGAAGCCATGTTCCTTACACTTTGAAAAACCCTGCGATTTGACGGTTTGAATGTTACAGACGTACCAGGCTTTATGCCTCTAATGTCATTCATTGTAATTTTCTGTTCCATTGTTGAATCTTTTTTTATTTATTTATTTATTGTTATATAAATACCTGGTAGTAAATAAATAATGCTAACTTTGCAAATTGATTGCTGATTTCTATTTCCGGTTAAACACATTGTTAAACAAAGGATAGAATCATGTTATTTTATTTATTTATTGTTATCATGAATGCAAATATATAGACGTTTTCGTCTAAAAACAAATTATATTAAATAAAAAATAGACATATACGTCTATTTATAATTATTATAAATAATAATATTATGGAAGATGATGTAAGACAAAGAGTTAGACAGATTTTGTTTTATAAAAATGAAAGCGTAAATTCTTTTTGTTTAAAAACAACAGATAATAAAAAA
>CAYYEN010000213.1:0-5772 GCA_964470795.1 uncultured Spirochaetaceae bacterium
TAAAAAATTATTTCATTCTAAATTTTCCTATCACTAGTGGAAAGCTTCGTCGTTACTTATCATTTTAAAATATTAAAGATTTTTTTAAGGTGATTAAAGGGTTTTTTCAAGCTCTTTAGATTCTAAGAAAAGAAAAACCTGAAGTATTATTTTCCAAAGGTGGATATCTTTCCGTGCCAGTTGTCTTTGCAGCCCATTGCTTGAAGATTAGAATTCTTACGCATGAATCAGATAGTACGCTAGGACTGGCAACTAGGCTCAATGCCAAGGTTGCAGATAAAGTCTTATTAGGCTTTAATTTACCAATAGTTGATAATCTTAAGTACTTTTATACAGGTAACCCAATAAGAGCGCAAATAGTAAATGCTGAGAGCTGTGAAACTTTTAAAAATTTGATTTTAGTTCTTGGAGGCTCTCAAGGTGCGAAAGAAATTAATGAATTAGTAACTGCTTCTTTAGAAGAGTTAACTAAGCTTGGTTTTGTCTATCATCAAACTGGCGCTCTATGGGATAAAAAAATAAAATGTAACAATTATTATCAAACTGAGTTTATTTCAAAAGAGTTTGGTTCTTTGTTAAAAAGTGCTAAGGTAGTGATAACTCGTTCAGGTGCTGGAGCAATTAGTGAAGCAATTTATTGTAAAATTCCCATGATTTTGATACCCTTAGGTACTAAAGCGAGTCGCGGTGATCAAATTCTAAATGCAGAATTTGTTGATAAAAATAAAATGGGTTTTTATTTAGAGGATAAAACTCAATTAGTTAATTTGGTTGAAAAATTAGTTTTAGATACATCTTATTATTTAAAAGTGAAAGCTGAATTTGAGAAAATTAAAATTCCTCCTTCAACTAAACTTATCTCTGAATATATATTAGAAAGGAAATAAATATGAACATTTGGACATTTAATATTGGAACTTGGACCCTTAATGCAATTGATATTGCAATTCTTGTAATCTGTTTAGGCCGTGGTGTCGTAGGCGCAGTTCGTGGCTTCTTTTCAGATTTCTCCCATACTGCGGGTCTTTTTGGTGGAGCGGTTTTTGGTATGCTGTTTACTTCCTTAGTCTTTCCAAAGTTAGCAGAAACCTTTCCGAAAATTCCTGAAGTGTTATTATCCTATCTTACTTTTATATTATTAGTATTAGTGGGTTATATTGCTTTTCGTTTGATAGGCTCAACCCTCGATAACTTGTTTCAGACTTTTAGGATTCAAGGAATTAGTACTATTTTAGGTTTCTTTTGGGGAATGTTACTTGCCGCTTTCACGCTTTCAGTAATTATCTACATCTTATCCTTACAAAAGATAGTTGATGTATCTAAATTCTTTGATACCTCTCTTTTTGCAACTAAGATTATAGAGCCTTTACTTCCTTTATCTATTGATGCAGTAAAGGATGTGCTTAATGTTTAATCAAGCAAGGGCAATACAAGAAGAAGTTGTTAAGCAATTAGAATTTGATATTGAGAATGGCTATGTAGCACAATCTAATTTATTTTATGGAAAGGAATTTTCAGGTAAACTTACTTGTGCTTTAGATTTTGTGGAAGCACTTTCAAAGGATAATGCTGATTTTTCTGTATTGAATACGCCCTCGTTATTTATATTTTCATCTCGAAATAATAAATTACGTATTGATGCTAACCTTGCCCTTTGGAGTAAGTATAGTAACACCTTCTTTAGAAAGCGGGTGATTAAAGAAATAAGAATCTTTCTCTCTCAATTTCAAGATAAGGTGAGTGTTTTAAGTGCTAAAGAGAATGATGCGTTAAAGATTAATACCTTAGGAGACTTGTTAACTGAGATCTCCCAAGAAAAAGAATATACCTCTAAAGAAGTTGCAGACTACATAAGTAAACTTAAAGCTTTGTTGCAGCCTATCTTTAAGAAGTTTGAACGCTCTCAAGGCTTATCTATTGATCAAATACGTTTAATTCAAGACTGGTTACAAATGAGTGATGGTAAAACTAACAAGTTTGTAATCTTAGAAAATATTGAAACAATTAGCATGGGTGCTAAAAATAGCTTGCTTAAGCTATTAGAAGAGCCACCTGCTAATTCTTATATAATAATAATCTCCAGTGTACCTAATAAACTATTAGATACCATTTTATCACGTGTTAGAAAGTATGAATTTTTTCCTATTTCTGCAACATCTACAAATGAAATTTTACAAAACAAGTATTACTCTAAAGGGGATAACTTTTATGAATTCTTTTTAAGTAGTGCTTATGGTGATGATTTTAAGGAATTTGAAAATTATTCAAAGCTTTTTGTCTCTGCAATCAAAGCAGGAAAACGAATCAATAGTAATACCGAGAATAATCTTTGCCAAATACTTGATTGCTATAACACTTATGATTATTTTTATAGCTTGGTGGCTAAAGAATTGAAGAATTTACTAATAATGGGACAATTTACGCCTCTTAAGTGTAAGACTATTATGAATAAATTTGATTCTATTATAAAAGAAGGCCAGATTTATAACCAAAATTCGCATAATATTTTAGAACGTTTAATAAGGGAGTGTATTTAATGGGAACAAAATTATTAAAAAAAGCACTTGATAGATATCAAATCCCTAATAAGGAACTACAAGCGTTAATTAAGGATAATATTGCAGAGACTGATTTATATAAAGTCTTGATCGACAACACTACCCAAGGACATCTAGTTTTAAGAAATGGTAAAATTAAGTATGTAAACTTAGCTTTTATCTCTATGATACCTACAAAAAGAAGTTTATTTTCTGAATTAGAAGGGCAACCTTATGAAAGCTTCATACTTGATGAAGAAGTTTGTGAGTATATTAAAAATGCAAAAGGGCGACAATCTGATGAAGAGACGGAGCTTTATTTTCAAGCAGGTCAAGATATTAAAACAATCTCGCTCTCTTATCATATTCTAAAAACCCCGGAAGCTGACTACTTAGATATCTTAACTACCGATATTTCTGTTGAAAAGCAGAATGAAGCACGCTTAAGACGCTCTGAAAGCCTTGCAAGCATGACTACTATGGCGGCCGGCATTGCCCATGAGATTAAAAACCCTTTAGCTGCTATGCAAATACATTTGCAATTGCTTCAAAAGGCATTTTCAAAAAAAGGTAGTTTAACGCTTAAAGACAGCGAGCGCTATATTGCAGTTTTAGAAGAAGAGATTGCACACCTTAATGGTATTGCTGTCGATTTCCTCTTTGCTGTTAAGCCGATGAATGTAAACTTAAGACGGGCTGATATCAACACAGTTTGTAAAGACCTTATAGCTTTTATCGAGCCTGAGTTAAATGAGAACAATATTAAGATTGATACTAAATTTGATACCTATTTACCTAAACTAGATCTTGATCCTAACTACTTAAAACAAGCTTTCTTAAATATTGTTAAGAATGCTATTGATGCTATGAAAAATTGTGAAACTAAAGAGTTGAAGCTTTATACTAAGTTAGATGGAAACTTTGTCTCTGTAGTCATAACAGATACCGGAAAGGGTATTGATTCAGAGAAAGTTAGTAAAATCTTTGAACCTTACTTTACTACCAAAGATACCGGTACAGGTTTGGGGTTGACTGTAGTTTATAAAGTTATAAAAGAACATAGAGGTGATATTTCAGTTACCTCTGTTAGTGGAAAAGGAACTACTTTTACTATTTTACTTCCAGTTCCTATTTCTGAGCGTTTATCGATTGAGATTAAGGAGTAAAAATGCCCACCGTTTTAATTGTAGATGATGAGAAAAATATTAGATCTGGTCTAGCATTAGGCTTTCAAGATGAAGGTTATGAAACTCTTGAAGCGTGTAACGGCGTTGAGGCTTGGAATTTGCTCTCAAAGTCTTTTGTTGATGTTGTTGTCACAGATTTAAAGATGCCTGTTATGGGAGGCTCTGAGCTTTTAAAGCGTATTGCAAGTAGTTATCCAAATATTCCAGTTATTGTATTAACTGGTCACGGTACTATTGAAGACGCAGTTGAGGCGATGCACCAAGGCGCTTATGATTTTTTTACCAAACCGGTTGATTTGGACCACTTAATACTTACTGTTAAAAAAGCGATAACTTCTAATGAATTAGCAGAACAAAATAAGAAACTTACTCATGAAATTGAAGTCTTAAAACAACAACAAGGCTATGGTAAAATTATTGGTAAGAGTTCTAAAATTGGCTCTATGCTACAAACTATCGCACAAGTTGCACCCTCTCGAGCGAGTGTGCTTATAACTGGTGAAAGTGGTGTTGGTAAGGAATTGGTGGCGGATGCTATACAGCAAGTCTCCCCCAGAAGTAATAAACCTTTTATCAAGGTTCACTGTGCATCTTTATCTTCCTCCTTGTTAGAATCTGAATTGTTTGGTCATGAAAAAGGCTCCTTTACTGGAGCTGTTTCACAAAAGAAGGGACGCTTTGAACTTGCAGATACCGGTACTCTGTTTTTAGATGAAATTGGTGTGATAGATTTAGCGACTCAAGTTAAAATCTTAAGAGTTCTTCAAGAGCGAGAATTTGAAAGAGTAGGCGGTGAAAAAACAATCTCGATTGATGTAAGAATTATTGCGGCTACTAATAAAGATTTACTTGAAGAAATTAAGAAAGGTAACTTTAGAGAGGACTTATATTATCGATTGAATGTAGTTCATATTGAAGTACCACCTCTTAGAGAAAGAAAAGAAGATATTGGTATTTTAGCAAACAACTTCTTAGAAGTCTTTTCTAAAGAAGATAAAAAACTTATTGATGGTTTTACCCCTGCTGCTAAAAAAGCACTTTATGCTTATTCATGGCCTGGAAATGTTAGGGAGCTGAGAAACTCTATTGAAGCAGCTGTAGTATTAAGCCGAGGGAAGATGATAGATGTTGATGATTTACCTATCCAAGTTGGAGAAGCTGAACAAACAGAGAATAAGCTAGCTATTAAAATTGGAATTACTTTAGCTGAAGCTGAAAAAGAATTAATTATCAACACTATAGCTTATTGTAGAGGGAATAAAACAAAAGCTGCCGAAGTGCTGGGAATAGGACGAAAGACACTACACCGAAAACTTCAAGAATATAATTTAGAAGGTGAGAATGATTGATTTAGGAAATCCTCAAATTATTGATTCTGAAATTGAAGATTTCTTTAGTAAAGGTGGAACTTTATCAACTAAGATTCCGGGTTTTGAAGAAAGATTTGGTCAAATTGAGATGGCAAAGGTAGTTGCTAATAACTTTAACAATGGCGGAATTAGCTTGATTGAAGCAGGTACTGGTATTGGTAAAAGCTATGCCTATCTATATCCAGCTATTTTAAAAGCACTAAATAAAGAATTAGATGAAAACTATACTCCAACTATTATTGCCACTAGCTCTATAACTTTGCAAAACCAACTGTTTGATAAAGATATTCCAAACCTCTTAAGATATTTAGACCTTGAGCCTGGGAGTATTAAATACTCGCTGCTTTTAGGCAGAAATAACTATCTGTGTTATAAAAGATTTAAAGAATATGCAGAAACTAATGCCCTTTTAGTTGATTTAATCAAAGGATTTAATGATTGGATTAAAACTACCACAACTGGTCTTAAGATGGAAATTCAAGATACTATCTTAAACTCGGACTGGAATTTGGTTTGTTCAGATTCTGATTATTGTGTTGGGTTTAAAAGATGTAGATATTCTGGACTCTGTTATTATTTTAAGGCTTATAAAAGAGCTCAAGAAGCTGATGTGGTTATTACTAATCAACATGTGCTCGTCTTAGATGCAAAAATAAGGGCAGAAAAGGATGAAGGATA
>CAYYEN010000214.1:0-5745 GCA_964470795.1 uncultured Spirochaetaceae bacterium
GTCCTCTTTGCTATCTGTCTCATAATAGACTATTTGAGGAGCTGAGCAAGCTAATTGGTTATTGATACAAACATCAGTTGTAATATCCTTTAAACTATCTTGGCTAACACCCTCTTTAGTAATATAGACAAAACTGATTCTATTACCCCATTCAACAAGCTTAGTGCCTGGAGTCATTAACTTTCTAACGCCTTCAGTTGCATTATTTGAACCCCAAACTGCAATACAATCACCAAGAGCTAAAAATCTTCTCATATCAGCTTCCTTCTTTGAAGAAAGGGGGAGAACGAACAGATAAGGAATTAGTTTAGGCTCTATCTTACATACTTGATAACACAACTCTTCAACGATTGACTCATAGCCACTTGCCGGCTTAATAACGTTAATATTTCCAGTAAGTAAACCTTCTACTGCTGAAAAGAAAGGAAGTAAAGGAGCATTACCACTAGTTACATGGCAAAGAACTCCAAGCGGTTGATATCCTTCATATGCAGACTCTAGTGCATCAATTCGATTAATATCTCCACAAGGAGAGGATAATTCTCTTCTAAATTTTGTTACTAAAGCGTCTTTAGATAAAACACCCTTTGCCCCTTTTTTGGTCTCTATTGCATTCTTTTTATCCATGCCATATTTAATCAGCTGTTCGAGTAATAGCTCCTCTTCGTTATAGAGTCTATCACCTAGATTTGAGAGTGCATTTATAACCACATTG
This sequence comes from uncultured Spirochaetaceae bacterium, assembly GCA_964470795.1. Classification (GTDB taxonomy): domain Bacteria; phylum Spirochaetota; class Spirochaetia; order Sphaerochaetales; family Sphaerochaetaceae; genus Bullifex. The sequence continues at coordinate 716 of CAYYEN010000214.1, forward strand.
TGGTCTAAGATAGCACCTTTTATTGTGTTATTAATACTTTGTTTAACCAAGTCAAAAGCTTGATTAAAATCTAGATTATTTTCATATTGACCGTTAATAAAATAGTTCATACTCTCTCCTCATCTCTTTAATAGTTCGCTAGCTGCAATTGCACAGCTCTTTGTTGAACTAGTCCCAGCTCTTCCCAAAATCTCAAAATAAGGGGTGGTTCTATCACAGCCACACTCAGTTGCCGGATGAGCAACTACTAAATCCCCCATCAATACACTAAGAGCAGGAACACTTAATAAATGGGGCGTTACAAAGTTTGCAAAACCTGGTTTTCCATACGGAAGTACTTCTAAGGTTTTAACATCTCTTACAAATAAACGGCTATAAATTGGTACATGGAAGTGATGATGACTACATTCCATATAAGGAACTGAATGTTCTGTTGAGCCATATCCATCTCTAATTCTCTCACCTTTAATTCCTAACATTTTAGTAATAAGTGGGAAGAATTCAGCTTTTGGTATTTGCTTTTGAGCATAGCCTTTCCAACCACCACCAAAGACTGCCATGCTATCGGGATGTAGATGAAGTGGTTCTTGTTTTAATTCCATCATCTGATTTATTGTAAAATATAAAAAAGAAGGAAAGCCAAAGATTCTTACAGGCTTACCTTCTTTTTCATATTCTCTTAACTTGTTAATTGTGCCAAAAGCATCGAAATCATGTGCATGACCATTATAGCGAAGCGCGTAAAACACTTCATTGACTGGAGCATATTTCAACATTCCTTGATTAGTTTTTGCAGTTCCTAAAGCTAAACCAGGGATGGGCTCATAGTTAAAAACTATACAGTTAGTACTTTCAGTAGATACAAAATTATTATATTCAAAGTTGGCATAAACCATACTCTGCCCAAAATCCCAACTATCTTGATCAAAAAACATTTGAGACTTTTGCCCGGTGGTTCCGGAACTTGTTAAATGAACAGCTATATCTTCTCTAGGCATTGAAAGCGATTCATAGGTTTTGAAGAAGTTTGCTGGTATCATAGGAATAAGTGCAAGGTCTTCTTCTGTTTTCAAAGAATCAATAGAAAAGTTTTCCCTTTTTAGTAATTGATTAAAAAATGCATTATTGTCAGAGTGGTGCTTTAAAACCTCTTTCATGCTTTGGATAAAGATTTCGCTAGTATTCTCTCTATCAAAGGGATTTTTCCAATTAATTAATTTTTCTCGATTTTCAAATTTAGCCATTAGATTTTCCTTTATAATTAACCAAAATAGATTTCAATTATTTCTAATAGTATAAATTCATTTAAGGACTAAAGCAAAATAAAAATCAAATAAACAAGATTGTTGCATAGCAATGTTACAAATCTAAATTTCTTTTGTTGGTGCTCACAAAAGCGGGCTAAAAATCAATTTCTAATTCTTTGTTGAACAATCTCATGCCACTGACTTGAATCTTTAGAATTTTCATAGTTTATCCCTTCTTTGCGTATATAATACTTAAAGCATGCAAGAATATTAACAATAATCGTATTTATTAACGTATTTTACGTTATTATTTGCATTACAAGTTAAAGAGCTATCATAAATCTAAGCTGTTCTCATTAAGCAAAAATTCCCTAAGTCCCAGATACAAGATTCCATTATCATCAAGATGATGAACAATATCATTTTTTACAATAACAATCTTTTTGAACGAATTATTTATTTTTTAAAAGCGGAGAAATCTCTTCGTTGAATATTTCTTATACTAAGGTAATTGAGGAACTAAAAAAAACACATATAGTTAAATCCTTTTTCGAACGACTTAAATCATTTAAAATCAATGAACGACAACTTAAGATGCTCCGTTTAGTAACGAGCAAAGAGTTTAAAGGGCCTATAACTACAGCAAAATGGGCCAAGCTCACCTCTTACCATATTGATACCGCAAACAGAGATATCAAAGCACTGGTTTCTTATGGTTTTCTTAAACAAGAAGAAGGAATGGGTAAAAATACCCACTACTCACTTCTTCTCAATACGCTTTAAAAAGTTTTAAAATATTGCAAGAATCCTTGTATTCATAACTCATCTCATCCATGATCTTCTTGGTCATAAATATTCCAAGTCCGCCAACTTCTCTTTCTTCTGCAGCTAAGGTAATATCTGGATCTGTTTTATCTAGTGGGTTATAAGGTATTCCTTTGTCGATGAAGATGATGGAAACACCACGGGGTTTGCTTTGGAAAGAGAATACAATTTTAGCAATACCAGGCTTTCCACCATAGGCGTAGTTAGCAATGTTTACAAAGATTTCTTCTATTGCAAGGCTGACTTGCATTATGGTTTTTGTGGGGCAATCATGAGAAGATAGCATCTCTTTTGAATACTCAAGAATTTGGTTAAGCTTTTCAACTTCAGCAGGGAGTTCTATAGTTTGCTCCTCTGTCTTTCCAAAATACTTAATTCCTAGCATGGTGATATCATCAGCTTGCTCTTCCTCTTTAACAAACTCCTTAAGGTCTTGTTTTACCATATCAAGTATTCCCTTTTGATCTAAATCCTTATTTTCATTTAGTACCTTTAAGAGCCTATCTTCACCATAAAGCACATCACCTTTAGCCGTTGCCTCAGTAACTCCATCGGTATATAGATAAAGAGAGTCCCCTTTTGCTAACATCATTTCATTAGCTTTGTAGTTAAAGCCTTCAAGGCCCGCTAACACAAACCCTGGTCTCGATTTCAAATAGACATAGTCTCCATTTACTTTCTTTAGCAATGGAGGATTATGTCCACCATTAACATAAGTAAGGAGTCCACTGTTTAAATCGAGGATGCCTAACCAAGCGGTTACGAACATACCCGCTTCATTGCTAGCACAAAGTTCTTCATTCGCTTTTGTAAAGATTTTATCTGCGTTAAGTCCAGCTTCTGCTAAGCTCTTTATCAACGTCTTACTCTTCATCATAAATAATGCAGCCGGAATTCCCTTTCCTGATACATCAGCTATTAAGAATACAAACTTATCATTTGAAACAAAATAGAAATCATAAAAGTCACCACCTACTTCTTTTGCAGTATCCATAGAGGCAAAAATATCAAATTCTGTTCGCTCAGGGTATGGCGGGAATACTGAAGGCAAGGAGTTGTGTTGTATCTGCTTAGCAAACTCTAATTCTTTATCGATACGTGCTTCAGCTTCAGCTATATAACGCTTCAGAGTATCGACTGTATGATTTATATCATTCGATAAGAAGGCAAACTCCTCATTCGATTTAACATCCATCACTACATTTAAGTTGCCTTGGGATATCAAAGCTAAGGATTTATTAATCTTATGAAAATTATCTACAACTATTTTCTTGATTAACAAGTAGATAAGAATGAAGATGATAACAAATATGATAATTTCCATAAATGCCATTACCAGAACAGAAACATCCATATTGAGGTTTGCCTCGGAGCGCGGTATAAAGGCAAAGACTCTGAAGCCTTCTAACATTTCAGTTCGGCAATAATATTTTTCCCCATCGATTGTAGCATCAAAGGTCTCTTTATTGTTAAAAGAACTCTTTGTTAGAATGACATCGGAAACTAGCTTGCCTTCACTTCCATTAGTAGAACTGACTATTACTTCATTCGCGTTCGATATTACAACTCCACCAGATTTCCCCACATGCCAGTTCTTTGTGGCACTAATAATCTCATATTGAATATCTGTTTGAAATGCATCAGCATCATAACCTACTTGCACAAATCCTATGTTCTCTAGTTTAAGGCCAATATATTTTCTAAATAAGGAGCTATCATAGGAGATCGGTTGATAAGGCTCTATAATTTCACTCTTGTCTTCAAGTAAAGCCATATAAGCCTTAGACTGTTCTCCAGAGGCCATATTGTAGCCAATAAAGTCAGCATTAGAGCTGTAAATAATATAGCCTTTTTCATTAACTATATTAATTTCACTCACATTGTACTTATCTTTTATTTGATTTAATTTCTTAACTGTCAAGAACCAAGTTTTAGTATTTTCAATTTCATTAGCCACTTGGCTACCAATTTTTCTTAAATTGTTATCAGAAGATAAGTTTATTGTCTTTTCAACATCTGTAAGGTTTACCTTTAAAAGACTATCAACAGAGTTTGTTGATAAGTTCTTTTGTAGTAAAGCTGAATAAAAACAAGTCACTATGAAGGCAATGAGAACACATAGGAACAGCCATTGCGCAAAGGACTGCGCAATACCTTTTCGCTCTCTTTTTGCAGCAAACGCCCAATCTGATTTGTGTGCATTAAGTCGCTTTGCTATTTGCCACACGAAGAAAGCTGAAGCCATAACCGTAATAGAGACAGCAGGAATCATTAAGGGAGCGCAAACTAATATAACGCGGTAAGCGGTCTCGATATCTGTAATGTTAGTTATGAATATTGAGAACATATGCAAGACTTCCATAGCAAAGCCTGTAAAGAAACCGTAATACCAGGCAGGGATCTTGTTATCAAATAGATATTTTTTTAAGAATCCACCAAACAGTCCTGCAAAACAAGTTGAAAGCGCGCAAGCAAGTCGGGTGTAGTAACCACCACCCCAATAAACACATAACCAACGTTCTAATCCACCGATAAGGCCTGCGATAACGCCAGCTGGGGCGCCAAAAATAAGTCCTGCACTTAGCGTGGCACTATCTCTTACATTGACATTAAAGCCTTCATATTTAATACCTATTTCTGTTGAAAGAATTGCTAAAATACCAAAGGCGACACCTATGATTGCTTGTTTATACCAGTATTTCAAGGTCCCAAATTTGGTCTTTTTATCCAAAACATAAAACAATACAACAAATATTGTGATACAAGAACCAAAACCTAGTAATTTTAAGAAAGCAATCATAGTAATTCCCTTATATATAAATTTACTTTTCTATTGTAAGAATATCTAAAAATCCTGTAATTTCAAAAACTTCCATTACAGCTTCTTTTACATTTTTCAAAATCATCTTACCTTGCTTGTTCATAACCTTCTGAGAAGCTAATAACACTCTAAGTCCT
>CAYYEN010000215.1:0-5743 GCA_964470795.1 uncultured Spirochaetaceae bacterium
TTTCTTGATGTTTTTGTAATTCGCCATATATATTCAAATTAGTTTCTCGTTTTATGAATGCATTCACGCGCACACGTATACTTATATATTGTACAGTGAAAGTCATTTTTCGTTTTTATTTATCAACAGGAAATATATATCTTGAAATTCAAACTTAAAGAAATAAACATTAAGGAATAAACTTACCCGAAGAACCAAAAGAGATTCTTCGGGCTGGAAATAATTATGACAGTTTTCTTAAAGCAGGACGCTTTAAGAAATCTAGTCAGCAAAAGAGGTTAATCCTCTTTCTTTTCTTCCTTTTTGTTCGTCTGCTTCTTATTGTGAAACTTTCCGTTCTTTCCGTCGCCGGCAGTGCGTCGGCGGTACGGACGTATGGCAATTTCTGTAAAGAGTTTGTATTCTTCGTTCTCCTCGAAGAAATTCTCGATAGCAGTCTTCAGTTCGTTGCGCTGATAGTTGTATATATAGTTCAGTACACTCAGCGAAGCGGGAATTTCACGCAACAACTTGTATGACTCTCCGTGATGCATAATGCGAATCTGACGATCCTTGTCTATGTAAAGGAAATAGAGTTTCTTCTCAAACTCAAGTCCGCAAACCAAAAGTCCGGCTGCGCAATCGGTCTCAGGATCGCTTGGGAAAGTCACATAACGACCACCATCCTTGAGAATGACGTTACGTATTCTTTCTTTGGTCTGTTCGTAAGAAGCCTTTCTCTCTTCTCTGGTACGACGCTTCTTAACTGGCGTTTCAGCAGCAAAATCGACTGCAACTTTTTCTGTAAATTTAAAATCTGTCATAATTATAAACTATTTTTCGTTTGATTATTGTACATCTCTTTTTTGTTTTTGTCTCTGAAATGCTGCGTCAATTTTTCCGGACTGTAGTCAAATTTCTCTAAATCTTTCATCGCACGCTCAGCAAAAACAGAATTAACAGTCAAGAATTCGTCCTTGTCTATACTTCCGCGAAAACGTGCGAAAGTCACTAACGACGGTGTTGTCGTGCGTATATACAGTTCTTCCGGAGTCTCATCGTCAAAGAACGTCTCAAACTCATCCGCATAGTCCTGCATCTGCTTTCCGAATAAGATTTCATATTTCCGATCATCATAGTACATACGGAAAGGGACTGCTATATAATCCAGGTGTATATGTTCCTGTATTGATTTAGCATCGAAACGCTCACACTTTTTGATACTTTTCCATACATTGAGGGGACTTATTCCGTGCTGCTCGCAGTAGACATTGATAATGAAACCTATAGCATTGTCGTCGACGTGATAGATACTGTTCTCTTTATCGCAGCCTCGGACTGCATCAACAGTCCTGTCGTAGCGACGCAAAGACTCTACGTCGACTTCTTTGATAATATCAACCCATTTCTTCGGAATTAACAAAGAATTCCCTAAAGCATAAAGAGAAAAAACGTCGGGACCAGAACCGTTGAATACGCCTTGAATCATCGTTGAGAATATCCTGTCAGCGTCTTTGTCCGGAATCGCTTCGACGAAATGAATAAGATATGGGACGTTTATCCATGTAGAAAGATTTGTGCGGAAAATATAATCGTACTCAAGACCTATCATATCCAAAACCTGGAATGTGAGTCTCGTCTTGTCCCAAGTATGATCACTATCATCATTACAAGGGACGCTTATCTTGTGATTCGTTCGACTGATATGTACTTGGTCATCAGACGATGCTATGTACGTCCAGAAGTCTACATTCTCGTAAACTCCGGCCAATATATGCTTGGCATAGCACTGCTCACGAATCATCGCTTCCTCAACACGGAAGAACTCTTCGTTGCATCCCATTGCCAATATGAGGATCTTCTTCATAAAAATAATACTCTCTTTTCTTGAAATAGTTACAGAATTATCGTCGCTTATGACTATTGTACTTAAAACGCTGGTCGCGGAATAACGGTTCGAAAGAAGAAATCTTAATGCCGAGTTTCCACAGAACGTAACTCAATGACATCTAATCTCTGTGACTATACTTTCTCAGTACTTCAGCCCACATGTCCATCACTTTCCTGACTTTATCCGTATTCTTACGCACTATCACATTCGTCTCGTGTAATCCATAGTGATGCGGGAACTGTTCTTGTCTGTAGAAATCAAGTTGCGGATTCAAATTATTCCAAGTGTCTTTCCTGTACTTTACAATTGCTTCAGCCTCATCGTATATACAGTCTCTCTTAGGATGCTTGGTGAGGACGATATCATCGTCTGCTATCTTATCGACGAACTCGTCGAGATTGCATTTGATAGTCAGGTTGCCGTCGACCCAAAGACATATGTCATAGTTCTCAAGGAACTCATACGGCTTGATTTTGATGATACGCTACTTCTTGACGATTGAGAGACTTTCGTCGTTCTCTATAGATTCCGGCAACGGACGTATCTCCCAGACTTTTGACGTGAAATTAGTCTGATCCGTAAAACAGACATATTTCCATCCTGGTGTCACTATCAGAGGTTCTATCAATGCATCATATTTTCCGGTGATGCAAGTATAGCATATCTTGACTGAAGATTCTTCTCTCTTCATAAGACGTCCTTTCTGTATATTAATATCGTTTATCTTGTTTCCCGTCGTATTTACATCACACAGACGGTCTCTCTTTGATGACTCTGTCGTATATGGTCGCATAGAACGGTAATCTGGAGTTCCGACGACACGCACATTACGCTCATTCTCTATAATCTTGAGCAATATGTCATCTGTCGTAATGTAATCGTAAATATCTTCTTCTTTTATATCTTCAATGTGAAGTATGTTAGCGGGATAAAGTACGCCACCGACGCCAGTAGCGAACAAATCGAATGAAGGAACCGACTTATCCTTAGTCTGGAATATCCAATCTCCGTAGTTCTTCGGAGTTATTCCGTCTTCCTTATAAGTGATACGATGACAACGGCACGCACAGACAGTATTAGGATACTCGACGTGCGTACGATACAAATCCTCTATCATCTTAGAGTAATAGTGTTGATCATCATCTACTGTAATGATGACAGCATCTTTGTACTTCATCATAGCCGGATAATACTTCAAGTGGGGACGATAGTTCTTATCGTATACGATTATCTCTACTTTACCATCACGCTGAAGTTTAAGTATGGAATCAGGAACATATTGTTCATCGTCTTTGTATATGCTCAATACGACTAATTCCGGTTTAATGGTTTGCTGTGTTAATATCTCTCTGATGACATTCGGCGCATCATTCTTCAGTCTCTCCCCGAAAGATGTCAGAGAAACGATAATGCGTTCGGTAACTTCGACTTTACGCTTCATCAATGAGAGAACGCCGGTTCGTCTCGCAGGATTGATAGGGTTTCTCTGAGGAAAGTTCAAATCAGTAGTTTTGTTCCAGTAATCAACAAACTCTTGCTTACCCATATGAATTCCCCAAGGATAACGACCCAGACGCTTATGCCACAGTTCGGGATTGTTATCAATAGCGAATTCGACCGCAGTCTTGACATCAGTAGTCTCGTGTACATTATATAATATATAAGAGATATACTGATCCTCGACAGTTTTGAGACGTTCGTTGCGTTTTAAGCCAGAACCGGGTTTTAATATGTCAATCATTCTCTAAACCTTTCTGAGAGACAACCCGCCGTTTCCGCACGTTTCTTCCGGAATTCCTATAGAAGATGCGTATTCTTTCGTCCACGGCGCACCGATGTACGTCTTGTCCATAGCGACAAAATTCTTCAAGTCATCAGCAGTTCCGAATATATAAACATCAAGTTGCAAGATGAGAATATACTTCCAGGCAGTGAAGTGCTTATAGAAATCAGCAGAGAGAAGCATATTCGAATAAGAGTTCTTCCCGATGAAGTTTCTAGAAGGAAGTCTGAGATACTGCAACTCAACTCCGGATGCAATAGAATTGTAAACATCAGCACGTAAAAGTTTAGGGCATACGATACAGATGTCAAAATGCTTACCGAGTCTCTCAGCATTATTCTTCAGATTCATCTGCTCGAATTCTGAAATCCTGTTAGTGTACGCAGGGATGACTATCAGACACTCTGAGTTTTTCTTAGGAGCAATAGTGTCGTTCGTCTGTTGTAGTGGGGCAACAGCTCTCGTAAAGTCGCTGTACGTCTCTCCTGTGTTTCTAACAGACGATTTGTACACATTATAGAATTCTTGAAATGAATGCATTGAAATGTAAGAAACCTCGATTTTAATTATTTATTTTCAAAAGTTGCGCATTTTGTTTATATAAACAAAAAAGAGCAGTTCCTTTTTCAGAATCTGCTCCGAGGAAATATATAATGTACCCGGCCAAGGTTGGAATTTTCTTTCCTATAGAGGGGACAATAGTATTTATCAGAGAACGAAAATGTGAAAATTGAATTTTCTCAAATAATCGTTCTTTCCGTTTCCCATTCGACGGCTTTGTGTCCGCCGGTCACGAGAATAGCAGCCTCATCCAAAGAGCCCACTGTCGTTCCTATCCCGACTGTACGATTCTTCTCGTCAATGGTGACATTTGAAACTAAGATGCTTAATTCGTCTATGTTCACATCATCTGCTATCTTCGTGTTTCCCAAGAACATATAACGTCCGTCGTTGAGTTTTATGCATTCTGCATAGAAGTCGGGACCTTTCAGCACATGCTTCTCCATGATGCTTTCTTCTTCGTCGAAATCGTCTTGATATTCAAAATCATTACGAACGGCACTCAACTTATGATTGCTGAGTGATATGCGTTTTGATTGCGGACGATTGATGTTCTGCGTAAGAGCGAATTTGCGCTTCGTGTATATCCCATTGAAACCGGCATACTCGACCATCATCATATAGTCATTGAAAACATCACGCATCAAGACTTTCTTATCGGGAGCCAGATACGGTTCTTCTGGAATACTACGATTCTCCATCAGTTCGACATCACCTTGTTCAATTGCTTGAATGATAGCCAGATACTCAAGATACATAACTTCAGACTTCTCGAACTAGCCAACTGAACGTGTCAAAACACAAGCGTCTGAGAACTCACGGTGTTTCTATATATGCTGCAAAATACGCTTCGACGCATCACCAGTCTAACCGATGTATATCGAGCGTTTTTCTCCGCGAGTTTCCGGCCATATGAGCGTATATAGAGCGGCTTGCTTGATGTGACCGCACTTACGTATGTAGTCCTGGTCGTATGAAATCAAGACAGTCATGCACAGTTGTTTCTCCGGATAGACATACACACGAGTCTAGTCCGGACGTCCGTTAATCAAATATCCGTCTATTTTAATCATCTGAGTCGATTATAGATATTTTTCGTCGTTTACTGAAAATGAGAACTCGGTTTCGTGGTCGTGATCAACTACAAGTCTGCGTGCCGGAGCATCTTCCTTAGCCTTTACGCATCCTAGATACATACCAAGTGTGCCGTAGCGCATCTAGAATTCAGAACACTCGTAGTATTCGTTGCCTTTCGATGTCGCAAGTTCCGCAGCTATACGGCCGTTTATCTTGTTCTGAAAGTAGCGTTGTTTGTCATTGGAGTGAGTTGGTTGAAAGTTCCACTCAATCGTATGAAATGTGCTATACATAATATTTCTCTCTTCTTGGATTTTCCTTATTTATTAGTGAATATATTCAATGTTGGACAAATTTGCGATTTTGTGTTCAAAAAGATTTAATTAATGTTAATTAAATGGTTTTTGTTCTCTGATTGCTTGCACAATTAAAAATAATTTCTTACCTTTGCA
>CAYYEN010000216.1:0-5730 GCA_964470795.1 uncultured Spirochaetaceae bacterium
TCTTTAGGATCTCCGATGAAATTCAAATCAGGATCAAAGTCTTTTAAACGTCCTTCGTTCCAACAAACCATACATGCATCTTTGAAGGTTTTTCCTTCATAAGTTCCAATGCACATAGGATATATAGCTCCTACTGCCCACTTAGAACCATTTTCATCTATGATATTTTCAGATTTAGGAAATCCTTTCCATATCTCGAATTGCATATATTTCACCTTACTTTCATTTTTCTCATAGGATTGTTATACTTGTACTGAAGCTCCTTGTTGATAACATTATCATCATCCAAAGAATCTGCCATGATAGTAGCTCGAAAATCACCCTTGTCATACATCTTATACAAGAAATCATAGTATACCCTCAGAACAGCTTTACCATAACCAACATCTTGTTTAGAATAGTCATCCAGACTCTTGTTGATCTTATCAAGATCTTTCTTAATCATATCACGAGTCTTCTTATCAATACGATTATCCTTCAAATCAGAAGAGATAACTCCAACGATACTTTTTACTCGTGCTGAGAAAACAGGATGGGGTTCTGCCAAACCAGCCAACATGCCGGCTCCAACGAAGTAAAGTCCATATACATGACCAATCAGAGGAATCTTCTCTACTATGAACTCGGTACCAAGAGTATCAGTTTCCATCTTCTTGAGAGCAGAAATCTGCTCATAACCATATCCATGCATACCTGCAAACTTATCTGCAAAGTTCTCTGAACTATAGCCAGTAGCAAGCATAATGAATGGTGACAATCCTCCACTAAAGATAGTAGACCATACACCCACTACAGCAGCAGATCCATAAGTGAACATCTTCAACAGAGGAGCAAGAAGCTTAGTGAGAATTGATACAGGAATAGACATAACCCATTTAACAGTGTCATAGATAGCCCAGATCTGAGTATCCATAATAGAATTCAATCCAGTAGAGATACTCTTACGAACTCCAGTTGCTGCTGTAATAGTAGCAAGGAAAGTTACTGGATCCATGAGCTGAATACTATTCATAAGTTGAAGGACCAATGTAAAGAATACAAATGATCCAACGTGCTTATATACAGTTGCATCAAAGTTATGGCCTATCTCATGCAGAAGAATACCAACAATCTCTCCCTCAGTAAACTCAGGAGAGAACAGAAGTCCTTCTGTAATACAAATAAGAGTACAGAATTTAGCTTCCTTAGTATATCTCATACCATCTTTCTTCACTATGAGATACTTATGCGATTCTACAGAGCCATCCCAAGTCCAAGTAATAGGATAAGTACAAGCATTCAACTGAGCATTACGAAGAAGAACCAAAGAAACACTATAGAAGCCAAACTGTTCTTCTATAAGAGTTCTTATCCTCTTCCATTCTGCTGATTGTTCTACCACTCCTCCTACACCATTACCACAAAAAAGAGAATTACCCGTACCAAATTTAGAGCGAATAATCTTTATATTTCGTTCAATCTCAACCAACCTAGGAGATTTCCCAAAATACGCTTCATTCACAGAATGAAGATCTGAATTTATAAACATAATATCACCCTCTTCCTATTCAGATTACTAAAGTGTATAAGATTAATAATTTAGATAGACGTATACTATAGTATTGGAGTCTATGTGTTTTATAGAAAGGAAGTTGTTTTATGAATGTTTTTAAAATTCTTTTAGTATGTATTTTATGTTTTACAGCGGGTTTGTTAGGTTATCTTTCCTTTGAAACCATATCACCTAGTCACAATGTTAAAGAACAGACAGTTACAGATGATCGTGGAATAGAAGTAAAGATCCCAGATTATCCTACTGCCGTTATTCCATCAGATTTACGAGTATCTCCTATCATAGAGACTTTCGCACGTGAAAGTACGGTAAGAGATAAGAATAATACTATTATAATCACTTTACCAAAGGATGCAGAGTATATTGAACATAAGACAGTTGATAATTACCCATTGGTTGTGATAGATATGTCTTCACCAAGTAAAGTCTTAGAAGCATATACAAAACTTGGTTATATATTCCATAGAGAAGATATAGCTAATTCAATCACATCAGATAGCAAAAATGCTATAGATGAAGCTATAAACTTAGTATCAAGTCAGGAGAAGAAGAAAGTTCTTTACTTAAAGTCTCCTTACATCGTACCAAAGAAAGATACAATTGAGGACAATATTCTCTTAGAATCACATGTAATATCTATTCAGGATTCAGGTGTTATAACAGAGAAAACAGATGAATATTCTGACTCTTACATGGAAATTACAAAAGAAGAAATAGAGGCTTTCGCACCAGATGTAATCATCTGTAAGACTGATATTGCAAAGCGTTCTATTATCAATGATATGCCTGACTTAGACGCAGTCAAGAATGAAAAAGTATTTTCTATAGAAGATACTAGCTACCATTTTGAGTTTGATGAGTATCATTCTATTCCTGCTGTTATATGGGTTATTAAGAAAGCATATAATCTTAATACGCCAGATCCGGATATCTTCTTTAAGTGGTATGTTTCAGCCACTAAGAGACACTATAAGTTTTAGTTTTAAAGTATCTATTATACAGACTCCAATCTAAAGAATCGGTTCGCCGATTCTTTTTTGATTTGTGGTAAAACTTATACAGTAATACCAAAGGAGGGATAGTAATGGAAGAAATGAAACTAGGGTTGGTTAAAAGATTTGTATATGCTTTCACTTGTCTTTTCGGTTCTAAAGAAGAGATAATGGAGATTCTTGTATCTAAAATAGATAAAGAAGTTTCTAATGAGAAAGAAGAACCATCGGAACCACTAATTAAGGAAGAAGAACCCATACAGAAGAATGCAGAATATACACTAGGAGTTATGGATAGATTCTGTCTTATGAAAGTTGATGGTAAGCTTCTTGAAGGGTTTGTATCAATACTCTCAAAAGGAAACCATCCTGTTGCAAAACAAGATCTTATTATACTTAATCTTAAGAATATTATTGATAAGGAAATATTCTTTGAGAACACAAATGGATATGGTAAGATCTCTTCAGTATCAGAGGAATTCGTTGTAGTTACTATGGATAATACAAATGATCAATCACAACCTAATATGATCACAACGTTTAAGATAGAACCTGAGATAATACATGTTCAGGAAAAAGATATAGGCATCCATAGAACTAAGAAAGGTAACAAATCCATTGACTTTATAGGAGTGAATATGAATGCTGTCAAAGATTATTATCTAAGATGGACTAAGGAATGGCCTTTGATTTCATCTATGGTAAAGAAAAATTAAGTTGCATACTATATATATGATGAGTGAATAGCTTATCTATTTTTGTTTCTATCTAATCTAAAGGAGGAATTTTAAATGTTAGAGAAAGAAGTAATTGTAAGAGCAAAGGATGAGCATGGTTTTGGCTCTTTTGCGGAGACCTCTATCCTTCGTGTAAAGAATGAAGACTTAGAGAATGTTAGAGATGTATTAAGAGATGCAGATATTGCTGCTATTCCTTACCCAAATGCTGGGTATGCTTATGCCGAAGACGTTGCTGAAAAGCTGCTTACCACTATGGTGAATAGACGTGTTGAGGAGCAGGAAATCAATGGTATTCCTGTATCTGAGGCTGATCGTGTGCTGTCCGATGAAGCCGTATATAACGTACGTGCAAATGTTGGTTTGCGAATCTATGATGAACTGTTAAGCAGAGAAAAGGCATTTGCCGCAAGCATGGTTAATGACATAGCAGAACACGCTCACAAGAAGATTTCTGTAGACCAGTGTGTACAGCTTGGTTTACTCACACCATCTTCTCTGATTGAAAAGCTGGATAATGATTCCGAAAATTCATGTGAAGTCGAGTATCTTTTAGAAGAAGAATTAGACAAGCACCATGATTTAGGAGGATATCCTGGTCGTAACTTTACTGTCACTACAGACGAGCAAAAAGGTAGAGGATACGCTTCCAAGAAAGAAGTTCTGTACTAATAGAAGTTCTAGTAAACTCTAAATATGCGTAACAATAATCCCGAGGGTTTATAGCCCTCGGGATTATTTTTTGATTGAGGTTTAAATAACTTACTATATAATTTATACGAAGTAAAGTTTACATAATAGAACCCCAAGGACACAAAGTCCTTGGGATTTTATTGTGTTAAATTTCAATGTTTCTTTTTTAGTTAATATTGAGCTTATCCATAATATCACTCCACTCATCCTGTGGATGGAACTTCTCTTTAGGAAACTCCTTTATCTTTGGTGCAGCATTTAGCATAACTAAGTCAAATCTTCTATGAATGTCTGTTCTAACTTTGAAGTATCCATTAGCAATATCTAAAAGATCTTGTTTATGAACCCACTTACCATTCACAAACATCATATACATTTCCTTGTTAAAATGACGGTCAACATCACTCCGTATCATACACACATAACCAGACTGTGGTAAGTATGCAGCAGAACCAGTATACTCACTACCACAATGGAAGAAGTAGAATGTCAAAGGTCCTTCAAGGAATAAAGGATCTGAAAGTAAATCTTCATCTGTTATAGTAAGAATGAGATTATCACTATCAACAGTATATCTATCTCTATCAAGATATCTGTTCTGATAAGTTACAATCATTCTATCGTTAAGCTTCACCTTCTTATAGAAAGGAGAAGGAATAGAAAATTTGTTATTAGTAAGCCTATCAAATGTAAATGGAACAACTATTGGCTGTTCTGTTACATCGAACTGTAACATAGGATCACCGAAGTTATATCTTTCTGGATAATAAAGTTCAGTTTCAAAGTTTCTAGTTACACCTAAAAGTTCAAAAGTGAGCTTATGCTGACCACTCATTGCACCAGGATTAAGCCAAGTAACAGTGTTCTTATCTGTGATTTCGTAATCTACGTGATATGTCAAAAGGGTACCAAACTCATCATAGATTTTAAGCTTATCTCGAGTTCTTGCACTCGCAGGATCAGTCTCTATGACTCTCTTTTCACAAATGATATTCGTATAACCCCAGTTATGGATGAATGTAAACCTTACATTATCTCCATAATTAAGATTAATAGTGTTATCAAATACAATCCACTTATGATCTGAAGTTTCATAGTAATGCTTCTTAGATATGATTTCATGGTTAATAGAAACCAAATACGCCATATCTTCTAATCCAGGAACTATCCAAGGTATTCCTATCTGATTCTGTCCATTATACCATACAGGAGAGTTAACATCTGTAAAGTATATAATCTCTCTACCTTCAAGTTCAATATCAACTCTTTTTCTATTGATGGTTTTATACACATAGACTATAGAGATATTCTGATCCTGAGATTCAACATCATCACTATAGTGATTACCATAAACATTCCATCCAGGAATCCATTGAATTGGTTTTGGAGGTTCATAACGAGTAATCTCTTGCTTACCACCAGTCATGAAATGATCTTCATTATCTATATAGAAAGGAAGAGAATTAGCATAATTTGTTTTATAATTCAAATCTTCTTTTGTCTTATTATTAAAAGTCGCTGGAGCTCCAGTACCATTTAAAGCAGTTATATGCTGCTGAGGAATAGTCTGTCTAACTATCTTGTTACCATTAACCTGATAACGTTCAGAGTTAATAAAAGCATTATCAGAGAAGAGAAGCATATTATCATCTCTAAGCTGAACCCTACAGGTTATATAGTCTGGAATAGGACTAAACTTCTGAGGAGCACCTGGTACTCTCCACTAAGCATAACCAACTTTATAAGTCCATTTGTA
>CAYYEN010000217.1:0-1868 GCA_964470795.1 uncultured Spirochaetaceae bacterium
CAAAGCTTTAGAGTCAGGTTTAGTCTTTTCTAACAAAGAAACGTTATCCTTTGTTGATTACTGTCGTGATTTCTGGGATTGGGATAATTCCGCTTATATTAAAATGCGAAATTATATTAAACCTAATTCTATTGGTCTTGAGTACTCTAATAACATGTTGATTAACTTTAATCGTCACGTTGCTCCAAATCTTCCGAAAGGAATAAAACTCCAAGATTTAACTACTAAGCATCTAGATAATATTGTGAAGCGATTATTTGCTGAAAACAAATTATCTTCAGGTACTATTCAAATGGTCGTTATCTCTTTTAATCAACCCCTTAAGGAAGCAATTAGGCAAGGTATCATCTTGGTAAACCCAGCAGATAGACTTATGAAGATAACCCGTACAGAAGAGGCGAGAGGCTTGCTTTCTTATACTGAGTGTAAAGAGTTTTCTAAAATGGCAAAAGTGTTATATCTTGAGGGTAAAATTGTTAAAAGTTATTACCTTGCTTTAGTGACTGCAGTCAGTACCGGAATGAGAAGTGGAGAAATTCGAGCGTTAAATAGCGAAAATATCGTCACCAGCGCATTAGTACGGGATGATGGGATAGTTTTGGACAAGATTGTTATCAAGGAGTCTATAGCCCCTTATTCAGGTATTAAGTGTACGAAGGGAAAATATGAAAGAGAAATCTGTATTCCTCATAACCTAGGTGTTATGTTAATAGATAATGCAGATTCCAAAGGTAGGGTGTTTCCTTCTAAGTCTGGGGGATATATTTCAAGTCCGACTTTAAGAATTGTGTTTTCACAAGTATTGCTTGCTATGGGAATTAGTGAAGAAGAACAAAAGAAAAGGAATTTAACCTTTCACTCTCTTCGCCATAGTTTTGCAACGCTGAGTCGAGATGGAAATATTTCTCAAGAAGACCGTATGCTTGTTCTCGGTCATAAGAGTGAGAAGGTTAATAACCGATATACTCATATCAGTGATGAACAGCTTGAACGTGTTAGTTTGGTTACAAGTAAAATTGTTGATTTGTTCTCTTATGAACAATAAAAAAAGGATTAGTGTTTTCCCCTAAATAATAAAGGGACAGTTTTCTGTCCCTTAGCTGTTAACCTTCTGTTTAGTTTTTAAAGACTAAACAGGAGGATTGTCTATCTAAAAATAAATAGCATTCTTGTCGAGTTCTTAGGCAAGAGGCTGGATTTAACGGTGTAATATATTCAAATAAGCAACTCTTAACTGCTTTGGCTTTTCTTTGATCTGGACAAGAGCAAATAATAGATTTAGCTGAGAGAATGTGATTAATACTCATGGTAATTGCCATTTCAGGAGCTTCGTCTAAGGATTTAAACCATCCCTCTCCAACTTGTTGCTTTCTCGATTTTCTATCAAGATTGACAATAATATAAGGGGCTTTGGTATCGAAATCTGCAGGTGGGTCGTTAAAAGCTAAATGCCCGTTTTCTCCAATACAGATAAAAGCGACATCTAAAGGATAATCGAGCATCTTTGTGTTTAGTGCTTTAAGCTCTGCATTGATATCTTTAGCAACTCCATTTATTGGGGTATAAGATAAAGGCTGACAAATCTTTGAAAGAAAATACTTTTTTAAGAAGTTTTCGCTGCTAGCAGTATTAGAGGCTGGAATTCCGATAAATTCATCAAGATGAAAGATATTTACTTTCTCCCAAGGGATATCAGCTTTAATGAGATTCTTTAGCGTCTCTAGTTGGCTATTTCCTGTGACAAAAACAACATTAGCAGAACCTTTTTGTTCTATTGCTAGTTTTATTTTTGCCTCTCCTTCACGAGCTGCCATAATACCTAAATCAATTTTATCTTCACTTATTATAGTACGCATAACCACTCCTAC
>CAYYEN010000217.1:1968-5714 GCA_964470795.1 uncultured Spirochaetaceae bacterium
AGTCCTGTTCCTGAATTACGATTTCCTAGTGTGGAATGCTCTTGAGCAAAAGATTCAAAGATGTGAGGTAAGAAGTCTTCACTGATACCAATACCATTGTCCTTTATTTCAACTCTTCTAGTAATGGTAGTCTCATCTTCACTAACAGTTTGGATGGCTAATTCAATTTTGCCATTCTTTCTAGTGAATTTAACCGCATTTGTGAAAACATTACTAAAGATTTGTTGTAACCGAATTCTATCAGAGTGAACATTTATATAATTGCCACCTTTAATATTGGTAGATAAATTAATATTTTTATCTTTAATGGCTATTGAGATGGAAGCAAGGACAGAATCAAAGATTTCACTCATGTTGAAGTCTTCTTCAACTAAGGTGATGCTCCTTGATTCTATCTTACTCATATCGAGCGTATCATTGATCAAACTTAAAAGGTAGTCTGCAGAGGATTTCATTTGTTTTAAGTACTGGGAGGCTTGGTTAGAGAGCTTTTCATTATTAAGTAAATACATTAAGCCAATGATGCCATTCATTGGTGTTCTCATATCATGGCTCATGCGTGATAAGAATTCAGATTTCGCTAAGTTGGCCTCAGAGGCTTCTTTTAAGGCATTTTCAATAAGAATTCTTTGCTTTATTTCATTTTGAAAGGCTTGAGTAATATCTTGTCGAGTCATTAATATAGTTCGTTTGTCGTCACTTAGATAATCGAATTTCCAAAGGAGGCGAGCTCTTTGATTTTCTCTATTTGAACAAAAAGCTACCGCGTAAGAAGAGGTTTTAGTTAAATTAGCAATAATAGTTTCTTTACTCAAGGCAACTATAGCTTTTTCTTGTTCCTCAGGAATAACAAGTCTGTTAATTGCTGTTAAATAAGCCTCTTGGTAAAAGAGTTGTTGCTTATCAATTTTGAGTTGAAAAAACAAGGAGAGTTCTCCATAAACAGTGAGAAGATCACTACTCATATCAATTGTGCCGATGAACTCGTAATCAGTCTCAATTAATTTATCCACAATGGTGCTAAGCGTTTTCTGCTTATCAATATTGGTTGTATAAACAATGGCTTCAATATTATGATTATAGGGGTTCTTAACCATTTCAATTACATAGCGATACCAGTTAATCTTTCTCTCTTTATTATAATATTGAATTTCTTTTTCAAAAGAAGTTGAACCATTTTTAAACTTTTTAACTAAGCTTTCACGGTTGAATAATTCTTCAATACTAGAATTTGGGTTATAAAGTTTACCTTTTAAGCAGTTTAGAAAGTCCTCAGCGGTATTAAAGGTTGGGTTACCGTTTTGCTCAGGTTCTCTAGACGTAATATTAGTGCAAACGTTAGTGGTTAAATTGAGTCTACCGACCATATCTACATTTTTTAAAGCAACGTTTTTAAGGTCCTTAAAGGTTGCATATTTTTGCTCATTTTCTACTTCTTGGTTGATATTAACTGCACTTGCGTAAATCTTAGCTATATTGCCATTATTATCATAAGAGGCATCATAGCTGGCAGAAAGCCAATCATAAAGTCCTGTATTCTTGTTCTTGCGTCTAAAGCGACGTCTTATAGTGGTCTTTCCCTCTTGTAATTGTAAGAAGTCATTTTTTAAAGTTAAGATATCTTCTGGGTGGAAAGCCCAAGATAAACAAAATTCTTCAAAGTTTTCAAGGTTTGGTAGTATTTTGGGGCAAGAGTAATCACGAAGGAGAGAGTCTGAAATTGAGATGGTATTCTTTTGAAAGTCAGCAACCCAAGAATAAATCCCATGTTGTTCAAGAATTATATGAAATTGCTTATCAAGCTCTGAGTACATAGTAAGATGTTGCATTGTACCACGGGCTAGTATTGGTGTTCCATCTTGATCAAAGATGTTTTGTAGTTTGATGATGCATACAGTGTCGTTGTTAGAATTTACTGCATACCTAAGTTTTGCTTGTGCAAAAGGGACTCCTTGTTTCATCTTTGAAAAGAGGCGGTTAAATTCTAAAATAGAAGTTGCATCTAATCTAGATATAATTGGGTTGTTTGGTAAGTCTGGTATAATTAAAGGCAAATTAAAAGCCTTAGCAACTTGTTCACTAACATGGGAAGTATTATTTACCAGATCCCATTCAAAGGTACAGATATTGGCATCCTGAAGAGTGGAAGAAAGAATTTGATTATCATTAGCTAAACGTTGTTCCTTATCAACGAGCTCGGTGATATCAACAATGGTTCCTTCCATTATTATACCTTCTTTAGTGTAGGTAAAAAGGCCTCCTACTTGAATGTGTTTAGTATTCCCCTTAGAGGTCTTTATTCTCATTGACCAGTGTTTATAGGGCGTTTGAGAGTCAATTGCTTCTGTTAGCTCAGCTTTGACCTGTTGATAATCTTCCTGCTCCACAATAGTGGAAACCTGATTTAAGATATCTTTAGGAAGAGTACTAGGAATGGAATCCAAGATTTGATAATACCTATCATTACCATAAAGGAGTGTAATTGTATTAGTTAATAGAACTCTAAAGACTCCCGCGTTTTGCATTGTGCGGTATAATTCAAGTTGGTTTTTGTATTCAGTTGTTTTCTTTTGAATGCGAGACTCATCTGTGGCAATGCAAGCGCAATAGCCTTTTTCAATTTGATAAGTCATTGTGGTAATATACTTACCTAGCTTTGTGCTGTAATCAGTTTTATTGTGGGTAAGGGCTAGTTCTGCTGTCTCTTCATAAAAGCGTAACCATTCACTATTCTTTATTTTAAAGAATTGAGAAAACTTGCTACCTTCTGTTGCTTCATCCTCAATATTTAATATCTTTTTAAAGGTTGAGTTGAAATAATCAAACTGAAGATCTATTAAATCACACGTTTCATTTTTAACCACATGTAAGATACAAAATCCAATAGGACTGTTGTCAAAGCAGCTTCTAATCTCTTTTATTTTACTTATCATCATAATTCTCGTTGCTATATAGTAATACAACTCTTTATATTTTGAAAATATTTTTTTTATTTTCATGTATAGAAACAATAAAATTATCAAAATAGTTATTATTGGTATAAAATAATAAGTTTTTGTCTAACTCTTTTTGTTGCTTACATGCTCCCTAATTGCTTTAAAAGTCTTTTCGCTGATATCATGCTCAACTTTGCAAGCATCTTCTTGTGCAGTTTTCTCATCAACACCAAGGTTAATAAAGAATTCAGTTAATAGTGTATGACGCTCATACATATTCATTGCTATTTCAAGGCCTAAAGACGTTAGCGTAATATAGTTCTCTTCATCCATAGTAATATACCCTGCTTCTCTCAGTCTTTTAGTTGCATAACTCACACTTGGTTTTTTCACCTTAAGAAGGGTGGCAACATCAATAGAGCGGATATAACCATGCTTTTTCTTTAGCATTAGCATTGCTTCTAAGTAATCTTCACTTGATTTATGTATATTCATATGTCTATTAGGTTAGTCTATTCTAACTAGATTTTCAAGAAAGATAATTTAACTTGACTTTTATAAGGAGTGTCTATAAATAGTAGTTAGGGTTCTCTAACTACTATTTAGTTGAGTTACTTAAAAAGGGTGCAAAAGATGATAATAAAACTTCATGAAAAAGATTTAGTTAGCCAAACTGAAGATAACTCTGTTTATTATAGAAATAATGGGGAGGTTGTCTTAACAAGCTATGAAGTTTTTCCTGGAATTCAGTTAGTCTATGAAGATATACATTCTCAAGAGTTTGAAATAAAAAGAGAGGTTAATACTACC
>CAYYEN010000218.1:0-5700 GCA_964470795.1 uncultured Spirochaetaceae bacterium
TATACCATTTGGGAAGAATATTTATTCAAGTAATTTGACTTTTGCAAAAATCTCTCTATTATCGCATTACTCGTATTGGTTTTTGCTTTAACACCAATGTTTGCACAAGGTGGCGCAGAAGCTACAACAGCAAAAAAAGAAACTGCAAAGTTAGTTTACTGGACAATGTGGAACGAAGCTGAACCTCAGGGAACAGTTATTGCTGAAGCAGTTGAAGCTTTCACAAAAGCTACAGGCATTAAAGTTGATGTTCAATTCAACGGTCGTGAGATCAGAAAGACTTTACAACCTGCTTTAGACGCTGGTGAAACAATTGACCTTTTTGATGAAGATATCGAACGTGTATTCAATACATGGGGTAACTACTTACTTCCTTTAAACGAATATATGGATAAAGTATATTCAACAACTGGTGGTCAACCTTACAGATCAACTGTTAACAAGACTTTAGTTGACTTAATGTATGGTATGGGTAACGGAACTATTAAGAACGTACCTTATCAACCAAGTACTTTCGTTGTTATGTACAATAAAGATTTATTCACCAAAGCTGGTATTACTTCTGTTCCAAAAACATGGGCTGAATTTACAACTGCTTGTGAAAAACTCGTTAAGATTGGTGTAGCTCCTATCACAGTTGATGATGCATACATGGCAGCTTTCTTTGGCTACAATATGGATCGTTTAGTTGGTGAAGCTAAAACTTTAGAAATGGTTGCTAATAATAATTTCTCAGATCCAGCAGTTTTAGAATTTGCTAAGATTTGGGAAGATTTCGCTAAGAAGGGTTATATCTCTAAGAAAGCTGCTTCCAACATTTATCCAGCAGGACAAGTTGAAGAAATGGCTACAGGTAAAGCTGCTATGTACTTAAACGGTACTTGGCTTCCTAACGAAATTAAGGGCAACGCTCCTAACATGAATTGGGGTTCTTTCGCATGGCCAGCAATGAGCGCTAAGGGTGATGGCATTGAAGCTAACAACTATGGTGCACAGAGCTTAGCAATTAACAAGAATACTAAATACCCAGCAGAAGCTTTCCAACTCATCGTTTGGTTAACAACTGGTGAATGGGATGCTAAACTTGCAGCTGATTCCCTCGGCGTTCCAATGGGCAACTCTTCAGAATGGCCTGCAGCTTTAAAAGAAGCTAAAGCAGTTATCGATGGTACCTCACACCGTCTCCCTTGGGCAGTTGGTATGGAAGATAAAGCTGAGATCAACGTTAAGATTAAAGAGAACTTAGCTAAGTTAATCGTTGGTGATATCAATGCTGACGGTTTCTATAAGGGTATGCAGAAATAACATCCCTTGTTATATCGATTCCCATTCTGCCTTAGGATGGGAATCTATTTTTAAGAGGGAGGAAATATGAAAAAAAATAAAAACCTTTCGATGATTATTCTGTTCCTTGCACCAGCTGCTTTCTGTTACTTAATGGTATTCTTATATCCATCAATTAGAACAGTCATAATGAGTTTGTTCGCTGTTGAAGGCGTAACCGATCCATTATCAAGTTGGACTTTTACAGGACTTGGAAATTACATCAAAATCTTTAAGACTCCAATCTTTAGACAAGCTATGAAAAACATCAGTTTGATTTGGTTGGTAGGTGGTTGTGGCACAATGCTTTTAAGCTTACTCTTTGCTATCGCTTTAACAAGTGGAATGAAATGTGTTAAGTTCTTCAGAAGTGTAATTTATTTACCGAACGTCGTTAGTGCTGTAGCTATGGGTACTATGTGGATTAACTATGTTTACAATTCAGATTATGGATTGTTACATAATGTTTTAAAATTCTTTGGAGCTGAAAAATTATCGACTACTCTATGGACTGGTCCTAATTTGTTGTTCTGGAGTATGTTAGCTGCTTACTGTTTTGGTATGGTCGGCTATCACATGTTAATCTTTATGAGTGGTATTGAACAAATACCTCATGATTATCATGAAGCTGCAATGATTGAAGGTTGTAACGTATTCCAACGTTTCTACCATGTATCTTTGCCGTTCTTAAGAGGTTGTTTTAGAACTAATATAGTTATGTGGACTGTTTATACTGTAGGCTTCTTTGTTTGGGGTCAGTTGTTTAGTCCTGTTAACCTTTCTAACTCAACAGTCGCACCTATGAACTACATGTATGAACTTGTATTCGGTGCATCTTCTTCAGCAAATACCGCACGTGATTCTGGCGCTGGTGCTGCAATTGGCGTTGTCATGATGCTTATTGTTGTTATCGTGTTTGGAATAACCAACTTCATTGTTAAAAACGATGATGTAGAAATGTAGGGAGGGGAAAAATGAAAAAATTAAAACCTTCAGTAGACAGAAAGACTCAAGCAAGATTAATTCCGTTTTATTTAATCGTAATTCTTTGGGTAGTGTTTACTTTTGCTTTAATTGGATGGGTAGTTTTTGCTTCCTTCTCTTCAAGTAGTGAAATCTTCTCTGACCATATGTTTAAGTTCGAGAGCGGTTTCCACTTTGAAAACTATGCAAAAGCTTGGCGTACACAAAAAGTATCAGTATTCTTTATGAACTCACTTTTGTATACCATAGTCAGCTGTACTGCAATTATTTTAATTGCATCCCCAGCCGCTTATGTTTTATCAAGATTTAAGTTTAAAGGTAATACAGTAGTACAGAACTTGTTTGCATCAGCCTTAGGTATTCCTGCAATCATGATCATTATGCCATTGTTTAGTTTAGTCTCAGCTTTGAAACTGACTAATAATAGATGGTTATTGATGTTCCTCTATACTGCAATGAATGTGCCTTTTGCTATCTTCTTCTTGCTCTCCTTCTTTAAAGGTTTGAGTACAACTTATGAAGAAGCTGCAGCAATTGATGGTTGTACTCCAATTGGAACGTACTATAAAATTATGTTCCCACTTGTTCAACCAGGTATTATTACTGTAACTATTTTTAACTTTATTACAATTTGGAACGAATACTTCATGTCCTTGATTTTTGCTAACAAACCAAAAGTCAGACCTGTAGCTGTAGGACTTTTCAATATGATTCAGTCCATGCGTTACACAGGAGACTGGGGCGGAATGTTTGCATCTGTTGTTATCGTATTCTTACCAACTTTCGTCCTCTATATCTTCTTATCTGATAGAATTATTCAGGGTGTTACAGCTGGTGCTATTAAAGGTTAATTCCTTTATAAAACTAATAACTCCACAGCAATGTGGAGTTATTTTTTAGCTAAATTCTTTGTTTAAAGTTCAACTTGTCTAAAGTCGAGAGCCTTTGGTACTGGTGGAACTTCCTTATTTAAGAGATTGTGATAAGCAATCCAAAGGTCGGAAAGTATTACATCTCCTTCTTTAATATTAGCAAAGGAGCTATTAAAGATTAGATCTTTAATGGTAGCAGTATCTTTTTCTAAGAGAGCAAGACGTGCTCTATCAATAATAAGAGTATCACTTGAAAAGGTAAGAGAATTATAAAAAGCTTTAGCATCCGCTATTTCGTTAGCTCTAACAAGAAGGGAAAAATACTCTTCAGCTAAAAAGAGATTTAACTCCAAAGCAATAGCTTTTTTATAATAAACAATACTCGCCTTAGTATCTGATAGTTTTTCTTTAAGCTTTGCAAGGTTTCGGTAAACTAGATAATGAGGCTTTAATTGTGAACATTGTTTAAAATGTTCTTCAGCTTCTGCAATTCTTTCCTCTTCCGCTTCAGCAATCGCAAGGTAGTATAAACGTTGAGCTTTTTCTTCACTACTTTCTCTTCCCATCACTTTTGATAAAGTGTTAATCCATTCGAGTCCTGTAACAAAAGGAAGGCTATAAAGCTCTCCTTTAAGAACACCGGTTTCAAGATACTCCAACCATGCAGTAATTGGTAAAGCTGAGTAGTCAAATTGACAAGGAAGTGTAATTCCTCTAAGCTCTGCTTCTAACGCTCCCCAGTTATCAGCAGAATGTAGTGCTTTTCCTTGAGTGCTTGCAAAAGCTCTATAGTCTTCAAGTTTTTCATAAAGAGATAACTCTTCAAGTTTTGTTGAAAGAGTTTTTACAACTTCAGCTTTTGCAAGAGTATAATCTTTAGCATGCGCTTTTTCATCATCTACCTTGATAGAGCCAAAGACTTGAAGCCAATCAAGAGAGGAGCTCCCGTCTAAGAAGAGGCCATGTAGCTGGCTTGCAGCAAGTCCTCCTTGAATTTCAACATAGGTTGTGTTACGACCAGGGGACAAGAATTCTTGCCAATGAAGCCCTCCTTGATGGCGACCCCAGCAAAACATCTTTCTGTAATTTAAAGGATTGCTAGAGGCTTCAAAAAAGCCATATCCGTCCTTTTGTATGGCAACCTCATAAGGGATTTTATCGTGGTTGCAGGTAAAGAAGTATTCAAAGGAAGATTTGAAATTTGCCGGATAAGAGGCATCAATACTGTCCTCTATTGGGAGCGTTGGGACTTCCATATAACCATATTCTTTTAAGCTGTTTTTGGGCTTTGGATCGAGATAAAACGCTTTATTAGAGGAGGCAAAGACTCGAGTTTCTTCACTCTCTTCTACAGCTATATTGGTCCAATAATACAAAGAAGTGCGTTGGTTAAACAGATTATGAACTTTGGTATAGGCGTAAAGAACATGAGCATCCTCTGGGAGGTGAAAGTCAATCTGAAAATATAGCTTTTTACATCTTTCATATAGGTGAAGTCTTAAAAATTCTTCTTTGTTTGTTTTTACTACACTAAAGTTAACATCATCACAAGTTAGAAAACTATGACCATACTGTCCTATATTCCATTCAATACCGCCTGCAAACCAAGCGTTACGGTTAGCAAGGTTTGCTAACTGTATACTCTTGTTCTCATAAAGCAATTCCTTATCTTGGGTTTTATCAAAGAGCGAGATTAAACGTCCACCAAGAGTAGGTAGAAAGGTTGCTTTTAAGTAGTCGTTTTCGATAACAATAGACTTTAAATCTGTTTCTTTAAGGTCTCTAGAGTATCTATCTTGAATAGAATAAGGAAGTACTCTACGGCCACAATCGAGGCCTAGAAGGTGAGTATATTCAGTTGGTACATCATCTTTTGTCGTGATAGATAGATCGTGAGGAGTTGCTCTAAAATAAGGAAGTGGATTACTCCTTACAGCTGAGTACAAGGTGTAATATAGCGAGTTGTAAATTTTTGTCATTTGAACCTCTAAAGATTATTTTAGTTTAATTGTAGGTCTGTTGAAGAGGTTTTTCAATATATAAAAAATACTATGTATAGTATCTTGACTAAGTGAATGATACTGTCTATAGTAACATTATTAGAGGACAAGATTATGAAAAAGATTATATCAATGCTCGTTTTAGTTTTAGTAATAATAGGTTTTGCCTTTGCAATGGGGAAGGTTGAACAGGCTCAGGAAATTGAAAGTGATAGTATAAAAATAGGTATTTCTAAGCTCTTATCACACCCAGCACTCGACAGCATAGAAAAGGGTATTACTGATTATTTATCTTCGACCGATATTAAATACAGTGTACATGTTGAAAATGCTAATGGGGATATATCAACCTGTGCCTCCATTGCGCAAGTTTTTAAAAATGAAAAGATTGATATAGCAGTTGGTATTGCAACACCTACCGCCCAAGCAATTCAAACACTTATGAGTGATACAAAGCAAGTCTATTCCTCTGTGACTGACCCAGAATCTGCAGGGCTTCTAGGACTCGATAACGTGTGTGG
>CAYYEN010000219.1:0-5691 GCA_964470795.1 uncultured Spirochaetaceae bacterium
TTAAATGGTTTTGCAGATTACTATACAACTTCGTTAAATATGGTTGGTTCTAAAACTTTATTTTCTTTAAAAGAAAATAGCAAAGTTTTGTTTAGCATCGTAATGATAGATAGAGTGAATGTGGGTTGGATGGATGGTTCTGCAGTTCCTGCCTATGCAAGTGGTCCTTTCTCTCTTGGTAGAAAAGTTCGTGGTTTTAAGACTTGGACTTATGATACTCAGTTTGCTGCAGTTAACAACTTCGATATTAGACTTGCCGGCGTCGATTTAGGTGTTAAGGGAATCTTTCCTCGTATTAACTTCTTCTATGATGTGGGTTATGGGTTTGGTAACTATTTAAATAGTAAAATTGATTCAGGAGATGGTAATCTGTTAATGAGTACAGGTGTGCAAGTCACAGTATCTTTCTTTGATTTTATCGACCTAGGATACCAAATTGCATATCTATTTGATGGTAAGAACTTCTCAACTCCAAACAATAGAGTAGTAGGTTCCTTCACTTTCTTCCTCGATTTCTAAACTTCTTTATGCTTTCTTTTCTCGCTGGGTAGGTATAAATCATAGGATCCGTTTTTGATTAGGATATTTTCAAAGCGGGGTATGTTATAACGCTGAATAACAAAGCAAGGTAAATTAACAACAAGGCCGTAAATGATTAAGGCCTTGTTGTATTGTGGCTGTGTTATTGGTATAAGAGCTAAAACAAAGCTGAAGGCAAAGAGGTGCGTTAACTCCGCTCTTACCGCTTCAAGAATATATAAAGAAGTGTATTGGTTATCAATCTTCTTCATATTAACGAGGTGTTTTTTATCAAACGCACCAACTGCAGGAATGTAGTTCTTCCATAGTTTTATTCTAAAGAAATCTTGATAAATTTGACCATTTCTTTCCCATTTTCTAGCTCTAAGAAGAGTACGCGCTTTATTAAGAGTTTCATAAGAAAAGCTATTAGCTAGAAAAGAACCTAAGAATTGCACAAGACAAAAGGTTATCAACAACTTATAGCCAATTAGAAAATTTGGAAGTCGTATTATCATAAATACACTATATACTCATTTTAGGTAGTTGAAAAATAACTAAACACTTAATTGTAAGGATTTTTGCATCCTTTTAATAAAGGCTCTGCAATTCCAATGCTAGCTAATTTACCTTTTACATCCTCTAATTTATAAGCTTGAATATTTGCAACACTGATACGTAGCATTGTATTGTTTACAATTTCAATTGTAGGTTTTAAGCCAACAGAGATTATATTATTAAATACAGTATAAGCATTTGTAGTATTAGTATAGGAGCCTATTTGTAAGGTATACCAACCAGTTTCAGCGCCGTTGATGTATTTAGTTTCACTTTCTTTTGGAACAGAGAGCACTGTTAATTCAACTTCAGCTATTCCTTGTTTATAGAAGTCTAACTGTTTAGCCCCTTCACTAGTTAAATCGATAATTCTTCCGCTTACATAGGGACCTCTATCGTTAATCCTTACTTTTATGGTTTTGCCATTAGAGGTGTTTTTAACTTCTACGATAGAACCAAAGGTAAGACTTTTGTGAGCCGCAGTGAGAGCTGCATTGTCAAAAACTTCGCCATTTGCAGTTAGGGCATTCAGCTTGTCAGCTGTATACCAACTTGCAATTCCCGCCTCTGAGCTTTCAGCAAACAAACAGAGGATATTAAAAAGTAAAATTATTGCTAATAAAGTTTTCTTCATAGCTTATAATAACATATACTGACTTGAAACAATAGCTAGAAAATTGCATAATTTCAGATAATATGAGTGATAACAATTTACATTGGGCAGATATTTATGCCGACAAAATTATTAGAGAGAAAGGAGATAAGCCTCAATACACTTGTGCATCAGGCATTACTCCTTCCGGAACGGTACATATTGGTAACTTCAGAGAAATTATCAGTGTTGAATTAGTAGTACGTGCATTACGTGAAAAAGGTAAAAATGTAAGATTTATCTATAGCTGGGATGACTATGATGTATTTAGAAAAGTCCCCAAAAATATGCCAGAGCCAGAATTGTTAACAACTTATTTACGTAAGCCTATTACCTTGGTACCTGATACAACTCATCGCTCCGATAACTATGCAAGAGCCAACGAGATGGACGTTGAAAAGATTTTACCAGAAGTAGGGGTATTTCCAGAGTATCTTTACCAAGCTGAGCGTTATCGCTCTAGTCTTTATGCTGATGGCATGAAGCATGCACTTGAGCATAAGAGTGAGATTATTGATATCTTAAATAAATACCGCAAAGAACCACTTGATGATTCTTGGTGGCCAATTGCTGTCTTCTCTTCTTTTACAGATAAAGATACCACTACTATCCTTTCATGGGATGGAGATTATGGTATTACTTATCGTGATGACTCCACAGGTCAAGAAGAGACTATTGATATGAGAACTACTCCTAATACCAAACTCCACTGGCGTGTTGACTGGCCAATGAGATGGGCGAGAGAAGGGGTGGATTTTGAACCTGCTGGTAAAGACCACCACAGTGAAGGTGGTTCTTTCGATACCTCTAAGCAAATTGTTGAGCTTTTTGGCACAAAAGCACCAGTTTCTTTCCAATATGATTTCATCTCTATTAAAGGTAGAGGTGGTAAGATATCTTCTTCCTCTGGTGAAGTTGTAGACTTATATGATGTACTTGAAGTCTATACTCCAGAAATCTGCAGATACCTCTTTGTCTCCACTCGTCCTAACTCTGAGTTCTCTATTTCTTTTGATCTTGATGTTCTTAAGATTTATGAAGACTACGATAACTGTGAAAGAATTTACTTTGGTCTCTTACCTGTTAAAGAACAAAGAAAAGAGAAAGAAAGACGTATCTATGAGTTATCACAAGTAATTCCTGGTCAAATTCCAACTGAAGCTGGTTATCAGATTCCTTTCCGTCACCTTTGTAACCTCTTACAGATTTATCAAGGAGATATTGAGACTGCACTTGCAACTTTGAGTGATATCACACCAAACCAACTTGAGCGCCTTACAAAACGTGCTAAATGTGCATGGGCTTGGATTACTCAATTTGCTCCTGAAGAATTTAAGTGGCAACTTGCAACTGAAGATATGAAACCTGTTGAAGTTGATGATGCACAGCGTGCTGCTCTTAGAGATTTACTTAATTCAGTAGAAGAACATTTAGATTCTTGCACTGAAAAAGAGTTTAGTTCCTATCTTTATGATGCTCCAAAAGCTCACGGCATTGAACCAACAGATTTCTTCCCTCTTGTTTATCAGATTTTAATCTCTAGAGAAAAAGGTCCTAAACTTGCAGGTTTTATTAAAGCTTGTGGAAAAGAAAAGATTGCTACAATTTTAAGAAGGTATTAATTATGGTTATCATGTTAAATGGTTCCCCTCACAAAGAGGGGTGTACTTATAGGGCTTTAACTGAAGTTGCCAAGGCGCTAAAAGCTGAAGGACTTGATAGTGAGATTATCAACATTGCAAATCGTGATTTCACCGATAAAGATGTTGATGAGGTTGCTGAAAAAGTAAAGAAAGCTCAGGGTTTAATCTTGGGCTCTCCGGTTTGGTATGCCTCTTCTTGTGGACTTTCAAACTACTTTTTAGACTTGTTGTTTAATCGCATTGCATCTTCTATGCGATTAATACCTGGTTCTTCTGTTGTTTCTTGCCGTAGAGGTGGAGCCTCAGCAACTTTCGATCAACTCAATAAGTATTTTACCATTTCACAGATGCCTATAATTTCTTCTAACTATTGGAATCAAGTTCATGGCAATACACCTCAAGAGGTTGAACAAGATGAAGAAGGGTTGCAGACTATGAGAGTTCTCGGCCGTAACATGGCTTATTGCATTAAAGCTTTTGAAATTGCAAAACTTGATAAGCCTCAAGTTGAAGTAAAGATAAAAACCAATTACATTCGTTAATTAATAAAGCTCCAAATTCAAAACTTGGAGCTTTTTAATTATCGACTATCTTTGTTGTTTAAAGAGTTTATCAAGTATTATTTGGTTATTACGCCATTTCGCTTGTGCTTTAACACGTAAATCTAAGTTTAAGGTTTTACCTGGGAAGATTCTCTTTATTTCAGTAAATGATTGTTTTCTGATAGTTCGAATATTCTCACCACCTTTTCCAACAATTATACCTTTTTGACCTTCTCGCTCTGTAACAATGAAAGCTCTAATCCAGACTTCTTTTGTCTCTTCGTTGTATTCGATATCTGAAATCTCAACATAGATTACATGAGGTAACTCTTGTGATAATAAATTAATAGTTTTCTCTCTAATAATTTCAGAGATTCTGAACTCTAAGTCTTGGTCTGTATATTGAGACTCATCATACATGAGTTCACCCTCTGGTGCGTTTTTAAAGATTTCGATTAAGATTTCATCAACTCCATCATCTTTCCCACCACTTGCAGTAAGCAGTGGTGCATTAGGTAAATAAGTTGTAACAAATTCTTTTGCTTTTTCTATTTGATTATCTGAGAGAATATCTTTCTTGTTGATTACAACAATTACAGGAGACTTTGCCTTTTGTAAGATAGTAGCTATTGCTATCTCTTCAGCTTCCGCTTCTCTAGATGCATCTATTACATATAGGATAGTATCACTTTCATCTAAAGCTCCAAGAGTTACATCTTGCATCCTTTTATTGAAGTTTTTATCTGATAGGTGGAAACCCGGTGTATCTGTGAAGATTAGTTGTCCCCTAGAATCTGTATAGATACCGCGAATTGCATTACGCGTCGTTTGAGGCGTTTTTGCAGTAATTGAGACTTTCATTTCACATATAGTGTTAACGAGTGTTGATTTACCAGCCGAAGGTCGGCCTATTAAAGAGACAGTTGCACATTTCATGGTTAAAATATACTCGAGTCTAAAACTAGTTGCAATTAGTAAAACCTACCAAAGAACTATTTAAATTAAAATAAACAATTTGAGAATAATCTAAAACTATTACCAAAACCATTAGATTTTTAACTTTATCATCACTTAAAGCAATGTGCTTAAAAGTGATAAAATACCATATATAATATATCAGTTAGATAGTAATAAATATCATACAGATAAGTTTGCTCTCGTTGTTATAACGTGATATAAACTTTGATTGATATTTTTGGAGGAAAAAGATGAAAAAATTATTGTCTTTTAGTGTTGTTGGCACTTACTTTTTTTGTAAGTTGTAATTTGAATATTGGAAATAATCTTACCCCCCCCCATCAGCTTAGTAGATATTAGTGAGGATGAAACTTTATTGTTTAATTCACTTGCTAGTGGGGCTATTGCTAATTATAAATTAAATTATTCCAATATTAGCAGTGATAGATGTAAGCTTATAAAATATACAGCTACTAATATAGCTTTTATAGCGGATACTGTTTCTGGAACGTTGACATCAGAGCCAAATAGTTCAAATACTGAATTTATTTATAATGGAAGTTTAAATGGAACTCATACCTATGAGTTTGAAGATTTAAAAATAACTATAAAAAATGATGGCCCTGAATATTTTGGGATAGTAAAAATGGATGGAAGGCAATTAACAAATGACCAAATCGGTGGAATAGTAAAGTCATTATATGATTTTGTTTTAATAGATGAAATTAAAAAAGAAGAATTCGTCCAAGGGAAAGCGAATTATTCGTTTGATAAAAAACAAGAATCAACAATTAAAATTTATAACTTAGAAGAAACTTGC
>CAYYEN010000220.1:0-5681 GCA_964470795.1 uncultured Spirochaetaceae bacterium
CTAAATTATGTTCAGATTTGACAGGTAAGAAGATATGCATTGTGGGAGGTAATGGAACTGGGAAAAGTACCCAGATCGCTAATTTAAAAAACTATGGGTATACACCAATATTTTTACCTCTTGAAGCAGGATTAAATGCTATATCTGGAGTAATTACACTTGCTTCTAATTCATATTCAGATTTAAAGAAGAATGTGAAAAAGCTAACTAGCAAAAAGTTTATGGATAAAATTATGCCAAACAAACCAATTATAGTTTATGATGGAATAGAGAATTTAACTAGATTAGCTGAAACTTATGTATGTAGTTCTTTGGGAATTGAAAAGATAAAGGACTATAATGGGGGCTACGGAGCTTGGAAAGAACTAAGTGAAGCCATTAGAGATATTACTATTCCAATAATAAATAGTTCTTATACAGTTTGTTTTATAGGACATCCTAAAGAAGTTAAAAAAGATAGAAAAGGTAAGGAAGTATTCTTAGATATAGACGGTGATAATAGATTAGTAAAAGTATTGAAAGATAATTGTGACTTTGTTTTATATGTTGAAAATAATGGAACTGATGAGGAAGGTAATGAGCTATTAAGTACTGCATACTCTAAAGAAACAGCTGACTTTTTTGCTAGAAGTAGATTTACTCATTTTCCTTTCTCTATGGAATTTACTGCTGAAAATCTATTAAAGAATTTAGAAGAAGCTGTAAAACTTCAATCTGAATCAGAAGAAGATTTTGTAAGTTATGAAGAACAACAAAAAGTATATGGAGAAGATAATGAAGAAACATTTGAAGATATATTAGATTCCGTTAAACAAATGTTAAGTAATATAGAACCGGATTCTAAACTAGAAGAACAAGCTTTTGATTTATTAGATAAGACATTTGGTAGTGAAGTTAATTTAAGTGATTTAACAAGTAAGAATAGAGAAGCACTATTAGTATTTAGGGATGAGATAGAAGATTTATTAAGATAAATAAAAGTGTTATGGAATAGTTAAATGGGGGCTTTATAGCCCTCTTAAAAATATTATTCATATGAATATAATTAATGAATAAATAATGGAGGAGTAATAATATGGCAAAATATAGAAAGAAACCTGTAGAAATTGAAGCCATACAATGGAATGGAAAGAATTTAAGAGAGATATTATGGTTCTCTAAAGATACTTTTGTAGACCAAGATAACTATACCTTAAAGATAGAGACTTTAGAAGGAGTTATGACAGTAAGCAGAGGAGACTATATTATAAAAGGTGTTAATGGAGAATTCTATCCATGTAAACCAGATATATTTGAAAAGACTTATGATAAAGTTGATTAATATGTTGGGGCTTTTATGCCCCTTATATAAGTTTTACTGGTTGTATTTTGAGTTTTAATAAAATAAACAAAGAAGTATTAATCTAAAAATGGAGCTTAAAATAGAGCCACTAAAATGGCATATGAAGGAGGATATACATGGGATTGGTAAATAAAACGGTAAAAGTAAAATGGAGCAAAAGAACTAAAAAGCATTATATAAATAAAGGATATATATTTACTAACTATGGAGATGAATTTGAAGTTAAAGTTGAAGATTTAAGCAAGGGGAGTATAAGTAGATTAAATTGTATTTGTGATAATTGTAATAAAGAGTTAGATTGGGGATACACTGATTATATTAATCAAGTAAAAGAAGATGGAAAAACTTATTGTCAAAAATGTGGGACGACACTATTAGGAAGGCAAAAAATAAATAAAACTAAATTGTCTAAATCCAAATCATTTTATGATTGGTGTATAGAGAGTGATAGGCAAGATGTTTTAGACAGATGGGACTATGAGTTAAATGGTTGTAGCCCCAAAGATATTTGTTATAGTAGCAATAAAAAGTATTGGTTCAAATGTAATAAATATAAAGAACATAAAAGTGAATTAAAAAAGTTAAATGGTTTTACAAGTGGGCAAGAAGGTTCTATGGATTGCAAACAGTGTAATTCATTTGCACAATATATAATAGATAATTATGGAGATAACGCTTTAGAATTATATTGGGATTATGAAAAGAATACTGTAGACCCTTGGGAGATAAGTAGAGGTTGTAAAAAGAAAGTATGGATAAAATGTCAAGAAAAGGATTGTCATGGAAGTTATGAAATAAGATGCAACAATTTTACTTCTAATAATCAAAGGTGTCCAGAATGTATTAAAGAAAGGAAGGAGTCTATAATTGAAGAGAAAACTAAACTATATTTAGAAGAATTAGGGTATGAAGTAAAAACTGAATATAATTGCTCACTAATCCCTATCAATCCCAAAACAAATAGACCTTTACCGTTTGATAATGAAATAGTCTTAGAAAACGAAAAACGTCTAATAATTGAAGTACATGGAAGTCAACATTATTATATAGATGGTTATTATACTAAAACTGAAGAAGAACTCCATAATAGGCAATTAATAGACCGTTATAAACGTATTAAATGTATCCAAGCAGGGTATAATTATTTGGGACTTCCTTATTGGATGTTTAATAATAATGAAGACTATAAAAAACTCATAGAAAATAAAATAAGAGAAATACTTGACAAATAATTATAAATAAAATATAATGAGTACATATGGGAGGTGAATATATGAAATGTTCTAAATGTAAACATGATTATTTAGAAGAACAAATGACCAAAGTGGGGAAGAAACACTATTGTGAGGACTGTTATGAGAATTACTATCTTCCAGAGGTTGAAGACTGGTCAACGCTTTTTGAAAACATAAAGATTAGAAATAATTTAAAAACATTACCAATATCAACTATAACACTTCTTAAAAGGTATCATAGTGAAGATAAATTGGGATATCTAGCAATGTCTTTCACATATGATTATATAAAAGATTATGCAGATATAAAAGAGGTAGAAGGTAAAGATAATGGAAATTATATGGTGGGGTTAATCCCCTATTTCTACACACAAGCAAAAACTTTTTTTGAAGATTATTTTAGATTAGAAGATTTAGCAGAGAACGCTGAAGAAGATAATGAAGTAGTGATAAGATCAAAACAATATAGTAAACAGATAAAAAAGAAAGATATTGATATAAGTAATATAAACTTTGAGGAGGATGAAGATGATTAAAAAAAAGGATATAAATAGATATTATAACAGTCAAGCAAGTATAAAGGTATTGAGTAATATTTGTAAGAATCCTAAGTTGTTAAATAGAGGAGAATTTAAATTAGATAAAGAGGATTTTGTTGGTAAAACTCATCAATTATTATTTATGGTATGTTATAACTTAAATAATCAAGGAGTGAATAAAATAAATCTTAGTGATATAGAAGCTTATTTGAGTTTAGCCGACAATTCTACAGCTTATAATTTATTCTTTGGAGAAAAGAACCAAGAGAACTTAGAATGGCTCAATTATGTTCTGTCTGAAGATTGTGATAATTATGAATACTATTATAATGTAGTTAAAAAGTTTGGATTGCTTAGAGAATATTTATATAATGGTATAGATATAACAGATATATATGATATAAACGAAGTGGACAATATTTTAGTAGAGAAACAAAAGGAGCGTTTCGATACTTTAAGTATTACAGATATGATAAACTTAATTGATAAAAAAGTTTATGGCGTTAAATCTTTATTTACCGGTAATACTTCTGAAGATAGTAGAAAAAGTGGGGACGACGTAGATGACCTAATTCAAAGATTACAGGAAGCTCCTCTTGTAGGTTGGAATACTGAATCACAATATTTGACCTCTATAATTTCTGGGGTAAAGAAAGGTGAGTTCTATTTTGAAGCAAGAGATTCTTCAACAGGTAAAACGAGAATTGGACTTAAGAGATGTATTATGTACTGTGCTACAGAGTTATATGATTTTAAAGAGAAGAAGTTTATTAAAAATCCATGTAATAAAGATGGAAATAATTCAGCTTTATTTATAAATACAGAAATGAAACTATTAGATGAAATTGAGCCTATAATATTAGCTGAATTAAGTGGTATCCCTAGTGGTAGAATTAAAAGAAAGATAAATGAGTTAGATAAAGATGAACAAGAAAGATTAAATCATGCTATACAATTATCTAAAGATATGAAATTATATTTAGAGAAAGAAAGTGACTATGATATAGCTTACTTAAGAGATAGAGTTAGCTATCATAAAAGAGAGCATGATATAGGAATGGTTGTATTAGACTATATAGAAGATACTCCTAGTCTTATGGTAGAATATAAATCTTTAATGAAAGGTGCTAACGTTTCCTCTCATCAAATGCTGTCAAATTTAAGTAAGGTTTTAAAAGATATAAGTGTAGAATTTGATGTAGCTATGTTCGCTATGAGTCAAGTAAATGGAGAAGCCAGAAGTATGGGTGTTAGAGATGCTAATGCTATAGCAGGGTCTAAAGCTATACAAAATAAATGCGACTATGCAATGACTGTATTTCGTCCTACTCCAAATGAATTGAAGAAGATAGAACCTTTATGTAAATTTGGTACTCCAGATACTTGTATATCTATATTTAAAGCAAGAGATAGCGACTATGGGCAAGTGAAGATATGGTTGAAAGTCAATCTTGGTAATGGCTCTGTACAGGATTTATTTGTAACAAATTGGGCTTATGAAAAGTTAAAAGTGCCTAAAACATGGGTAGAATTTTAGAAAGGATTAAAGAGGTGTTAATATGTTAGATAGAAATGAAGTATTAAATATGGTTTCAACAGAAGATGTAATTGACATATTAACAGAACTGGGTGATGGAACTTATAAAAAGAGTGGGGAGAATTTATGTTTCTCCACTTATAACTGCCATTTTGGCGATTCTCCGTATAAATTATTTTATTACCCAGAATCAAAAATGTTTAAATGTTACACCTGCAATGAAAGTAAAAGTTTGTTCGATATAATAGGTGGACTATTAAACTTATCCTTTTCAGAATCATTCAAATGGCTTTGTAATTATAAAGGGATTAAAACATCTCACACCCAATTTAGGGGACTTAGGAGTAGAGATAGCGAGAATAAGGATTTAGAGTTTTTAAGACTTCATTCATATACTCCTAAAAGTAATGAAATAGTTTTACCAGAATATGATGATAAAGTATTACGAAATTTTGATAAAGCTATTGAAGAATCATGGTATGAGGAAGATATTAATAATGAAGAAGTTTTAGATAAATTTGAGATATTATATAATTATTATGATGGTTCAATGATTATTCCTTATTTTTCAGAAGATGGAACTCATCTAAATGGAATAATGAGAAGGAGTTTTAATAAGGAAGAAGTAGATAATGGACGTAAGTATATGCCATTAGAATGGAATAGAGTAACTTATAAATTTAATAAACGTTTGGTGCTGTATGGATATCATGAGAACAAAGAGAATATAGATAAACTTCATAAATGTATTTTATATGAAGCAGAAAAATCAGTCTTAAAATTATCATGTTATAAAGGATTGGAAAATGGGATAGGTTTAGGATTAGGGGGAATGAATCTATCCAAACAGCAACTACAACTATTATTAAAAAGAGATATTGATGAGGTTTGTATTGCATTAGACAAGCAGATACAAACTGATTTAGTAGCTTTAGAAGAAGATATAGAAGAAGTTGTAAAAGCGAAGAAGGAATATAATATATATATTGATATTTTCAACGAATTGCCACCAATTTAACATGGCCGGC
>CAYYEN010000221.1:0-5675 GCA_964470795.1 uncultured Spirochaetaceae bacterium
TTGCAGATTGTCTCAACCTTGAATCTATTAAATTAGTAGCAAAGAGTTTAAGAAGTGCTGTTAAGAATGAAACAGAAGGACGTGAGGGCATGGCTCTTGGTCAATTTGTTACAGGTATGGCTTTCTCTAACGTAGGACTTGGTATTGCACACTCAATGGCACACACTTTAGGTGCTGTTTATGATACTCCACACGGAGTTGCTTGTGCTATGATGCTTCCTATCGTAATGGAATTTAATGCTGATGCTACTGGCGATAAGTTTAAACATATTGCTGAGGCTATGGGTGTTGATACCACCGGTATGGATGAAGTGGCTTATCGTAAAGCAGCTATTGATGCAGTTCGTACTCTTTCTATCGATGTTGGTATTCCTACCAAACTCGAAAAACTTAAAGAAGAGGATTTACAGTTCTTAGCAGAATCTGCTGCAGCTGATGCTTGTGCTCCTGGAAACCCAAAAGAAGCTTCAATTGATGATTTCAAAGCTATGTTTAGAAAATTAATGTAAGCAATTTAGGTAAACAAAAGACGGTGTAGAGGGTCTCTTCTGCACCTCTTTTTTTGCTTAAAAAGTAGCTCAAGAAAAAAGAGACTAAAATTTAACTTTCAAAGGCAATTTAGGACTATAATTTGTAAGAAAAAAGGTTAAATTTTAAGGATGTTAATTCTTTAGGTAGCATAATTATTTTAAATCGTGTATAAGAAATGAGCATAGTTTTTTTAAGGTGTGCATTTCATTTGTAAAAGAGGGAGTGCGATGATTGAAATCAAGCATTTAAGAAAAGTATTTGATGATGATACTATTCCGCTCAAAGATATAAATATCAAGATTAACAATGGCGATGTTATATCAATTATTGGTCCATCAGGGACTGGAAAATCTACATTACTCAGATGTATTAATATGTTAACCGAACCAACAGAGGGCAGCATAATTGTTGATGGACAAGATATAACGCAGTCAGGATGTAATCTTAATGAGATAAGAAAGAAGATGGGTATGGTATTCCAATCTTTCAATCTTTTTGGGCATCTTACAATAATAGAAAATATTATGAATCCGCAAATAACGCTTCTAGGACGCTCTAGGCAGGAAGCTTATGATAAAGCAATGTATTTGCTTCAACAAGTTGGTCTGGCTTCGAAAGTTTATAATTATCCTGATGAGTTATCTGGTGGACAACAACAGAGAATTGCAATTGCAAGAACGCTTGCAATGGATCCTGATATCATTTTATTTGATGAGCCAACAAGTGCCCTTGATCCTTCCATGATAGGTGAAGTTCAATCTGTTATAAAAATGCTTGCGAAATCTGGTCGTACTATGATGATAGTCACTCATGAAATGGATTTTGCTAGAAAGATATCTAATCGTATCCTCTTTATGTATGATGGCTATGTATTAGAAGATGGAACCCCTAAACAAATATTTGAGCATCCAAAGAATGAAATTACCAAAAAATTCATTCAACGTCTTTCTTCTCTTACTTATAAGATTAATTCTTTAGAGTTTGATGTCGAGGCAATGAATGATGAACTTCAAGGCTATGGTGAGAAACTCCTCATTGAGGCTGAACGTCTTAGTAAGCTCTCCCTTGCTTTTGAAGAAATTTGTATCAATAATATCGCAGTCGATTGTGAAACTCCAGATATTCTTGTAAAGGTAGAGTACTCAGAAAAACTTGATACCCTTACAATGATGGTCAGCTATAAAGGTCCTAGATTTGAACTTAAGTCTTCTATAAGTAAACTTTATTTAGACTTGCTTGCAGAGCCTACAACGGAGGCTAAACAAGAAGATTTAACCGAGGATCCTATGGGATATGAGCATTTAATTACTATGAGATTTAGATGGGTGGAGGAACAATAATGAAAAAAATTAGTATTCTTTTATTAGTACTTGCACTCACTTCAACTTTTTGTTTTGCCTCTAAAGCGGGGTATCAAACTATTGAAGATCTTAATGGTAAGAAAATAGGTGTTCAAACAGCTGTACTCTATGAAACCTTGATTCAAGACAGAGTTCCTAAAAGTACTATCCAGTACTACACAATGCCAAATGATTTAATCTTGGCACTTAAATCTGGCAAGATTGATGCTTACTTAATTGAAGAAGTTAGCTATGGCGTTCAAAAGAAGAACCATCC
Source organism: uncultured Spirochaetaceae bacterium (assembly GCA_964470795.1). GTDB lineage: Bacteria > Spirochaetota > Spirochaetia > Sphaerochaetales > Sphaerochaetaceae > Bullifex. The sequence goes on from CAYYEN010000221.1 coordinate 2,149, forward strand.
AGACTTAGCAGTATTAGAAGAGCCCGCAGGCTATATCAATGCTACTTGCATTATTGGAAATAATAATAGAAAGGATGTAATTTTAGCTCAATTAAATACCTTTATTAAAGAAAGTCATGCAAATGGCCTTCTTGCTGAACTCTATGATTACTGGATTACAGATTTTGATCCCGTTAATGATAAGTGTGATACCTCCGGCTTTACTGGAGAAAATGGCACTATTGCAGTTGCTGTAGAGGGTGGTTATGAACCTTTCTCTTTTATCAGCAATGGTAAAATTTCTGGTTTTGATGTTGATTTTATCTCTCGTTTTGCACGTTCTTACGGTTATACCCCAGTTTTCCATGAAGTTCCTTTTGAAGCAATTGCTCCAGGGGTTGAAAGTGGAAAGTATGATATTGGTATGAATATCGTAGTAAGCGAAGAGCGAAATGAGACTGGTACTTTATCTGAAGTTTATTATACCACTCCGATTAGATTAGTGGTGCAAGGGGTCAAAGAGGGCGCTTTAGGCTTTTTTGAACAACTTGCTTTAAGTTTTGAAAAAACCTTTACAAGAGAGGGCCGATGGAAGCTGTTTGTGCAAGGCGCAGGAGTTACCGTACTTATTACCTTAACTTCAATTTTAATTGGTACAATCTTAGGCTTTGGTGTTTTCTTGCTTTGTAGGCGTGGTGGCAAACTTCCTAATTCAATTACTAATGTATTCTTGTGGTTGATTCATGGAATGCCAACAGTACTCCTGCTGATGATTCTCTACTACATTATCTTTGGCTCCTCTTCCCTTAATGGAACTTGGGTTTCAGTTGTAGGTTTCTCTTTAATGTTTGCCTGTTCCATGATTGATATGTTAAGAGTTGGTTCTAATGCAATAGGGCGTGGTCAAATGGAAGCAGCAACTGCTATGGGCTATTCAGAAGGACAAAGCTTTTTTAAGATTATTCTTCCACAAGCGGCTCAACACTTCTTACCAATTTACCGCAATGAAGTAGTAACTCTTATTAAAGAGACTTCTGTAGTTGGTTACATCGCAGTTCTTGATTTAACCAAGATTAGTGACTTGGTTAGAAGCCGTACCTATGAAGCGTTCTTCCCTCTTATTGTTACTGCTATCATGTACTTTGTTATTTCCGCAGTTTTGACTAAGTTAGTCACTTTGGTGGAAAAGAATATTGATCCTAAGCAGAGAAAGAAAGAAAAGATTTTAAAAGGGATTAAAGAAGAAGAGTAACAACCATTTTTAATACGAAAAAGCCTCCATTCTTGATTGTTCAAACTGGAGGTTTTTTATTTTTAAAATGGAATTACAATAATTGGGTCCTTGTGATACTATGCTCTATAAATATGAGCGATGAAACTAAAAAAAGAAACAGTATCGATATGCTATCTGGTCCTATTTGGAATAAGTTGATTATCTTTGCGCTCCCCATTGTAGCTAGTAGTAGTTTACAACAACTATTCAATTCGGCAGATGTTGCAATTGCTGGAAAGTTTGCAGGTCCTACAGCGCTTGCTGCGGTTGGTTCAACTGGGGCGCTAATTAATTTAATTATCAATTTGTTTGTAGGCTGTTCCACCGGTGCTAACGTGGTAATATCTCGCTATATTGCACGAGGGGAAGAGCAAAACTCGAGAGATGCGGTTTCAACCTCTTTAGTCTTTGCTGTTATAAGCGGGGTAGCTCTTGCTTTCCTCGGTTTCTTTTTGTCACGTCCTTTGCTAACTCTGATGGGCTCTCCTGCAGAAGTTATAGAGCATTCAACAATTTATATGCAAATATTTTTTATTGGAATGCCTTTTTTGATGCTTTACAACTTTGGCTCTGCGGCCCTTCGTTCTATTGGAGATACTCGTCGTCCACTCATTGCCTTAGCGTTCTCTGGGGTTGTGAATGTGGTACTAAATATAATATTTGTTGTTGTCTTTCATATGGGAGTTGCCGGGGTCGCAATTGCAACTGTTTGCTCAGAAGCCTTAAGTGTTATCTTCATATTAAGTTTTCTTATCAGAGAAGAGGGGTTAATTAAGTTTGATGTAAAGCATATTGTTTTTGTACCATCTCATTTAAAGAAAATAGTTAGTGTAGGACTACCAGCTGGGCTTCAAGGAGTAGTATTCTCCTTGTCTAATGTCTGTATTCAGTCGAGTGTTAACAGCTTCGGCTCTGCTGCGATGGCGGGAAATGCTGCAGCGGCTAATTTTGATTGCTTTTCCTACTTTATATGTACTTCCTTTGTTCAAAGTGCGATAACTTTTGCCAGTCAAAACTTTGCAGTTGGCAATGTTGATAGAATTAAAAGAGTGTATCATGATGCCTTAGTTTTAAGTGTTTTATCGATGCTTACCTACGATGTAATAGTCTATAGCTTTAAATTTCCACTCTTAACAATTTTTACTGATGATCCTGTTGTAAAAGAATATGCAGTTATTAAATTAGCAATTGCTCAATTACCTCATGCTCTGATCTGCTTTTACGAGATAACAGCTGCAATACTACGAGCTATGGGAAAGTCTATGCTACCTGCAATACTTTGTATTGTTGGAACTTGTTTTGTCCGTTTAGCTTGGGTCTTTATAGCCTTTCCAAAATTTAAAGATTTTGGTCTTTTAATTTCAGTTTATCCCATTTCTTGGATTATAACTTCCGGCATGATGATAACCGCCTACAATACTCAAAAGAAGAAGTTGTTTAAAGTAGCACTAGAAAATAAAACAGCTTGAAGTGACTCAAGCTGTTAGTGTTACTAAAGATTTGCTTTTCGACCACGATGGCCGACAACTTCTACTTTTAAGATATTAGTGTTACCTGAAATATCTAAGGGAAGTCCTGCAACAATTACTACTTTATCTTTTTCTTTTACAAGTCCTATAGTCTTAGCGCAGTCGATAGCGTGGATAAAGAGCTCATCAGAATTTCCTATAACTCTTGAGAGTACTGGAAATACACCCCAGCTTAAAGCGAGTTGGTGGAACGTCTTGATCGATGGAGTTGCAGCGATGATTAAGCTATGAGGTCTATACTTTGAGATACGACGAGCAGTACGTCCACTTTTGGTAAGAGCTATAATAGCTTTTGCATCCAAGTCTTTAGCGGTGGTGCATGCAGCATCGCTGATCGCATTAGTCGTTTCATTGTTGTTTGAATAGAAAATGTTTTGAAAGGTTCCCATCTCAAACGCATCAGACTCCGCTTGTGTAACAATTTTAACCATTGTTTGAACGGTTTTAACTGGAAATTTACCCACTGCAGTTTCACCAGAAAGCATAACAGCTGAAGTGCCATCAAAGACAGCGTTAGCAACGTCTGTAATTTCCGCTCTAGTCGGTTTTGGGTGCTCTATCATGGACTCAAGCATTTGAGTTGCAGTGATGACCATCTTGCCATGTTGATAGCATTGCTTGATAAAGCGCTTTTGAAGACCTGGAAGTCTTTCGTAATCGACTTCAACGCCCATATCGCCTCTGGCAACCATGATGCCATCTGCGGCTTCAAGAATTGAATCGAAGTTTTCAATGCCTTGATGGTT
>CAYYEN010000222.1:0-5651 GCA_964470795.1 uncultured Spirochaetaceae bacterium
AAACTCTTCAGCCCTTACTTCTTGATAAGGTTTTAACTTGTTATCCTCTATAAAGGAGGAAGGTATTAAATTGTTTTCATAAGCTGTTTCTACATCTGGGACAAAGGTTTCATGACCAATTACATCAATATAATGGTCTAAATATACCGCGGTCGGAAAAAGCCTTATTGTGTATATAAGATAATGAAATAGCTCATATCTTTTTAAATAACTGTTATCATTTAAAAGCTTTTTCAGTTCAATTTGATTATCTAACTCCGGTGGAAGATGACTCTCTTTAGGAATTTCTAAAAAAGATGTTTTTAATACCGGCCAAGTGTCAGCTAAATTCTTTTTATCTAGTTTTAATTGAGAAGCAATAAATTGTGCAAAAATAAAAGCTCCGTAATCATTTGTATGGGTAAAATCTGAAGGAAAGAAGTATTTCTTACTTTCTTCTAATCCTAAACTAATAAACAACTCCATGCTAAACTTATGAAGGTCTATCACCTGGATATTCTTCTCTTTTCCTATTAACAGACACTCTGAGGCAAACTCTTTTAATAAATCGTTATAATTTCCGCAGTTATCAAAAGAATTTCTTGCAAGAGGTGTAACTATAATAGCAATTGCCCCTTTTTCCTCGATTTCTTCAATATATTTGATTAAATTCTCGCGATACCCCGTATTATAATTCAACTCTTTAAGCTTTTGATCATTGTGACCAAATTGCATCAACACAATATCATTTTCCCTTATCTCTTTTATAACAATCTTATAATGGCCTCCTCTTCTAAAAGAGGCTGTAGTTAAACCTGAATGTGCATGGTTTGAAATAGCATTCTTGGTTATAAAATAAGACAGCATCTGTCCCCAACCAGAATAAGAGGTAAAGGGAGAATAAGGTAATTCAGCGCTTTGATCTGCAACTGTTGAGTCTCCAAAGATAAAAATCCTTCGCCCTTCTGACTTAGTTACTTTTATATTTTTAACTTTAGCATTAAAGAAAGCTAAATTGATCGCTTCATCATTAACTGCTACTTCTTGTCCTCTAGGTATTATAGGGCTTACATCAATTAAAAAGGAAAGCGTTGTTAAGTTAGATACCTTTTCTTTAAAAGAAAGATGTCGTCTTGAGGTAAAGATTAATACCTCTTCTTCTAGGTTAACACTCTCAAATGTTATTTCAACTTCATAGATACCCTTTTCTTCAACCTCTTTCTTATAAAGGAGAGGAACCATTCTATTTTGAAGCTTTAAAATATCGCAACAAGAAAAAAAGCCATCTTTCTTCTTTATTGAAAACAGTTCCTTCTCTTGATTAACCCAAGAGGGTAGAAAGCCTGAATTAACTTCTGGTATTTTACCAATATCTTTACTTGAATAAATAAAACAATCGTCCATTATTTCCTCTTTCTTAAATCTTCAGTTCTAAAGTGGTAAAAAACAATTTAAAAAGGTTAAGAAATCTATCAAATTCAATCATTATCAAAAAAGCTGCTTCAACATTTTACCTTTGAGCAGCTTTATGTAGTTAATATCTTATAGCACTTGCTTCAAGCATTTTCTCAAATAAAGCTCTTGCTTTTTTAAGGGGTAAATCAATAAGAGGATCTAATAAAAAGGCTCTAAAGAGTAACTCTTCATCGTTTTGCCACATAGCCTCTAGTACCATTTCTTGAGTATCGGAAACGCGTCGAATCAGATTTTGAACTGCAAGCGGAGGATCTGTCGAAACAAGCGGCCTAATACTGTTATTAGAGATATAACCCATACTTTCAACAATTCGGCCTTTTGGTAAATAGCTAATCTGACCATTATTTGGATAGTTGATATTTGTTAAGATAGTACGATCTCCCATCAAAGAGCGAAGGATATCAACGCCTTCTTCATCAGAAAGTGATGCTATTAACTCATCATCTTTAAAGACCTTTGCTTTCTTTTCTATTGCTTGTCTAGCACGCCAAGAGTAAGGAGTTCTTACAACCCCATAGCTAAATAATTCTTCCTCTGTTTTTATAAACCAAGGAATAAACTCAGCAAGATGTCTATCACCCGCAGCACCTAAAGCACCAAACTCTCTTAAAAGGGCAAGAGCAATTCTTTGATCACAATCAAACCATTTCTCCTCTTTTATGCGGGTTTTGGCAACTTCGGTTAAATCAGTTTGCATTTCTTTAGAATTTGCAAGTTCAACAAGGCGAGGAAACAAATCTATACCATTCCATGACGCCTTAGTAACAAAGGTAAAGTGATTTACTCCTGTAATATCTAACTGAATCTCTCTTCTATCAGGAAGTGGAACTTCAAACCATTTAGCTACCAGCTTTGCAATAAAGGCTTCAGTATGGAAGACTTCATGACAGCATCCTAAGACTTTAATCTTTGGATAAGCTTTATATAAAGCTGCCGTACAAAGCGTCATAGGATTTGTGTAGTTTATTACCCAAGCTTGGGGACAATTTCTTTCAATTGCTTTGGCAAAATCGAAGAATAAAGGTAAAGCTCTTCTTGCTCTCATAATACCACCAGGACCTGTGGTATCGCCAACAGATTGCAATATGCCATACTCTTCAGGTAATACTAAATCACCATAACGACACTCAGTTAATCCCGGCTCAATAGATATGATAACAAGGTCCATTCCCTTTAGCGCTTCGTCTAATGATGATACCGCTTTGACTTTAAAGTGGCCTTCACTCTCATTTATTTTGAATATCCTATTAGCAACCTCTACGTTTTTGATGCTGCTTTCATTATCAATGTCATAAAGCACCAACGAACCATGAGTCATCTTGTTATAAGACAAATCTTTCATGAACTGAATTGCCCAAAGTCGGCTTCCACCACCAATAATACAAATGTTTGTATCTTTCATATTATGCTCCTTTCTAAAGTGTCCCACCCTATACATTAAAAATGTACTTAAAAAGTACTCTTTTTCTAATGAAAACAATCATTTTTAAAAGTAAGCATTATTTGAAACTACAAATTATCAAGGGAAGAAGAGAAATTATCAACAAAGAACATAAATTTTATATTTAAACTTTAGTTATGAAAAGAATTGCTTTTAAAATGAAACTTAAAACCGGATGTGCTGAAGAATATAAGCATCGACATGCTACTATTTGGCCTGAAATTGTTCGTCTTCTCAAAAAACAAGGAGTTGAGGACTATTCAATCTTTTTAGATGAAGAGACAAACACTTTATTTGCTTGTCAAAAAGTGGAAGAAGAGGACTCCGATAGTCAAACCTTCTCCTCAAAAGAGGAAAAAGAGATTATCTATAAGTGGTGGGCTTACATGGCTGATATCATGGAAACTAATGAAGATAACTCCCCTATAAGCATCTATTTAGAAGAAATGTTTCACCTCGATTAATTTAACGTTTTTTTTGCATTCGATAGGCTGTCGGAGTTAGGCCAGTCCAAGTCTTAAAGACTCTGGAAAAGTGTTCTGCACTTGAAAATCCTAACTCTGTAGCAATCTCTAAGCAACTTAACGAGGAGTTTATCAACAACGTTACCGACTTTTCTATTCGCATATGTTTAATTAAATCTGAATAGTTTGTACCTAAATAAGTTGCAAAGATAACCGCTATCCGTTCTCTTGAAAGCGAAAAGTAATCTGCAAGACGCTCTAAGCTCACACTGGATAAATTATTTCTCATGTAGGTTATTAAAGCCACTGCTTTAGTCTTTCCCTTTACAACACTATCTCCTATAAACTGATAATCAGCTTTACTATCCACTAAAGAATATAAAATTGATAATAATAAACTTTTAAGAACTTCATTACTGGAATTAGTTTTATACTTTTTAGCTAAGAGAAAGACTAAAGTATCAACATCTTCATTAAGAGCTGAATTAAGCTTTAACACCTTCGGTCTTTCACTTGAAATAGTTGAAAAGAAACTGGCAAGAGGAGATGAGACAAGACAAAAGCTTTCTACCAGCTCTGTAATTATCATCTTATTTACTAATATGTTGATTACCACGCTGTTATCAAACACGCCAATTGTGTGATAAACCGTAGGAGGTAAGAATAAGAACTCTCCTTCCTTTTGTTCTACCATATTGTCAAAGATAAGGTGTTTTGCACTTCCACTAACTACATAACAGATTTCTAGAAAATCATGAGTGTGTAAGTACTCAGGTAAAAAACAAGGATGCTTTCTTACTTCAATTCCTCGCTCTAGAGGAAAGACAAGATTACTTGTCAGTTCAACCATCTTTTGAGGATCTGGCTTTTGCTGACTCAAATAACATTCTTTATAATAGCTTTCTTCTTTCCATAATTCTTGAAATATCTCAAGATATAGCCTCTTATTCATAAGTTTATTTTACATATTATTTGCATTTTATCAAGTTAAAACATTTATTTATCATACTACCAAGTAATTCTTCACTTTATACTTAAAATATGAAAGTAATGTTAGCAATAGATATTGGAGCTTCCTCTGGAAGAATTATTAAAGGTTGGATAGAAAACAACAAACTAAAGGCTGAAGAGCTGTTTCGCTTCTCCAATGGTTTTTCTTTACAAGAAGGACATTATGTTTGGAATTATGATAGTATCTTTAGTTCCATAATAGAAGGGCTCAAAAAGGTCGATAAGACTGACGATATTGTTTCTTTAGCAATCGATACTTGGGGAGTCGATTTTGTTTTACTTGATGAAAATAAGCAAGTAATTGGACAAACTATCTCTTATCGCGATAGTAGAACAGATAATATTCTTTCCCCCATTTCTTTAGAAGATTTATATAAGAGAACTGGTATTCAATACTTAAATTTTAACACCATTTACCAGCTATTAGCGGTAAAACAAGCCAATCCGGAATACATCGAAAAAGCAAAGTACTTTTTACAAGTTCCAGATTACCTCAACTTTCTTCTAACAGGAATAATTGAACAAGAATACACTAATGCAACTACTACAAATCTTGTGGATGCAAAAGAAAGAACTTGGGATTACCCTCTCCTAGAAAAATTGGGTCTTCCATCACAGTTGTTTAAAACTCTTAGTCAACCAGGTTCTATAATTGGTAACTTTACTAAAGAAGTTGAGAAAAAAATAGGTTTTAATACTAAGGTAATACATTCAGCTAGCCATGACACCGCCTCTGCAGTCTTTGGAATGCCACTTGGTAAAAGCTCAGCTTTTTTAGCAACCGGGACTTGGTCGATTTTAGGCTGCGAATTAACAGATCCTATACTAAACAGTGATAGTTTAAATGGAAACTTTTCAAATGAAGGTGGTGTTGAAAAGAGCATTAGATTTCTTAAAAATCTTTCAGGACTTTGGATCTTCCAGTGCCTAAGTAAAGAACTAAATCTGAGTTATGCTCAAATTGAAAGCCAAGCTAATCGCTTCCTTGATACTAAGTATCGCTTCGATATCACACTTTCTCGTCTGACAAACCCTGTTAGTATGAAAAAAGAGATACTTACTATACTTGCAGAGAATTCTATTTTCATTTCCGAAGATGGAATGTTATTTGCAGTTGTTTATCAAAGTTTAACCGATTACTATGCCTCTTCCTTAAGCAATCTTATAAAGATTACAAATACTCACTTTGATAATTTAGTAATGGTTGGAGGTGGCACAAAGGATAAAACCCTTTGCTCCTTAACGGAACAAAAAATAGGTATTCCTTTAATAAAGGGACC
>CAYYEN010000223.1:0-5649 GCA_964470795.1 uncultured Spirochaetaceae bacterium
TCTAATAATTGGAAAGTGCTTAATCATGTAGATAACACATGCTAAACCCGAAAGTCCTTGAGAGATGATGGTTGCAAGAGCTGCCCCGGTAACTCCCATACTGAAGGTTGTGATAAACAGCAAGTCCAAAAAGATATTTAAAACAGCTGCCATAATTAAGAAGTATAAAGGTGTTTTACTATCGCCTAAGGCCCTTAAAATACCCGAGCTGATATTATATAAAATTGTAAAAGGAATACCCCAAAACAAGATTTTAACATATTTTATAGCCATATCGATGATGTTTTCAGGCGTTAACATCCAGATTAAGATTTGCTTACAACTCAAGACTGTAAAGATGGTCATCACTATAGAAAAGAAAATACAAAGTATTATCGTATTGTAGATATACTTTCTCATCTTCCCAAATTCTTTCGCTCCAAATCTTTGAGCAACAGGAACTGCAAAACCGCCACAAAGTCCCATGCAAAAGCCAACTAACAAGAAACAAACACTTCCTGTAGAGCCAACAGCTGCGACAGCATCAACTCCTAAAAATTGACCAACTATTACAGTATCCACTACTGTGTAAAACTGTTGAAATAAAAAGCCTAGCCAAACTGGAAAAGCATATGTAAGTATCAATTTAAATGTATTGCCAGAGGTCAAATCCTTAGTCATCTATTATTACCTTTATTATATTGCTTGAGGTTTATCATAAAGGTAAAAATGTAACAATATAACTTATTTAAATAAATTGAAAATACACAATAAAAGTATACAATATACAATTATTCAGCTAAAATATTTTGTAAAAGGTGACAATTATGAGTGATAAAACTATTCAAATTATTTACGGAAGTGACATTTTAAACAACACAAAAGCTTTATTAGCCTCTTATAAGATAGAAACTAAGATACCCTCCCTTGATGCAAAGATTGGTCTCAAACCTAATCTTGTAGTTGCCACAACTCCAGAAACTGGTGCAACGACTCATACCCAAATTATCTGTGGTATTATCGAATACCTTCAAGAGAAAGGCTTTAAAAACATCTCCATAATCGAAGGTGCTTGGGTAGGAGACAGTACTCAGCGTGGGTTTCAAGTCAATGGATATGACAAGATTAGCAAAAAATACAATGTTGCTTTGATCGACACCAAAAAAGATGTGTATAACAAACACACAGCCTATGGAATTACTATGGAGATTTCTAAGAGTATCGAGGACCTCGATTACCTTATAAACCTTCCAGTCTTAAAAGGTCACTGCCAAACCTACATGACTTGTGCAATGAAGAACTTAAAAGGGTGTTTATCAGACAGATCTAAAAGAATGTTTCACTCCCTTGGCCTTGTAAAACCAATTGCAGTACTTAACACAATTGTCAAACCAAATATAACTTTAGTAGATGGTATTTGTGGGGATTTAGACTTTGAAGAAGGCGGAACTCCCACTCTTATGGAGCGCTTATTCTTAGCTGAAGACCCCGTATTGATGGATACTTATGCCGCCTCTCTTCTAGGTTTTGAGCTTGATGATATCGGGTATATCAAACTTGGAGAAAGCTTAAAAGTTGGTTCTACAAACTTAAAAGAAGCGAAAATTATTGAGCTTAACAAACCAACTACATCCGCTCTTGCAAAACCGACAAACTATGTAAATCGTCTCTCTAACTTCACATCACCCTCTTCTGCTTGCTCTTGCTGTTATGCCAACTTAATTCACGCCCTTAAGCGAATGGAGGATAACGGAACGCTTTCCGCTCTTAAGACAAAAGATAAGATTGCTATCGGCCAAGGTTATAAAGGAAAGGAAATAAATATTGGAGTTGGAGCGTGCTGTAGTAAAGCTAAACACTGCGTTATAGCCTGCCCGCCACAAGCTAAAGATATTATCAAGATGCTAGAAGAACTTTAACATTTCTGTGACATTTTTGATATTCTATTTTTTATCATTGCATTTTAAATTTCCCAGATTGATTATAACCACAACTGTATAACTAATAGGTGAAATCCTATTGGTACTGTAGTTATTTTTACATCAAAGGAAATTCTATGAACAAAAGTACAAATTACTTAAAAATCACTTTAATCGTCTCCCTTCTTTTTCTCTCTCTTATAAGTTGTAATAATGCACCTACAACTTTTACCCTTACCTACAATGCTAATGGAAGAACTGGAGCAGTTCCTACTCAAGAAATAGCAACTGAAGGACAGAGAGTAACTATTCAAGACAAAACAGCTACTTTAAAAAAAGACGATTTAATCTTTTCAGGTTGGAATACAAAAGAAGATGGTACAGGGACTACCTATTTAGCGAATTCAACTTATACAGCAACTGCTAATTTAACGCTTTATGCTAGATGGTTAACAGGAAGAGCACTTACCCAAAACGATATTACAGATTCTAGTTTTACACAAAGCGGAGAATTTATCTGGGGAGATGAAATATATATCTCAATTGATGGAGATGCCTTTGAAAATTATACACAAAAACTTGTAAGTATTGTACTTCCAAATACCATTACAAGTATTGAAAAAGGGGCTTTTGGTGATTGCTCTAATGTCACTAGCATTATCCTTCCATCCTCTGTAACAAGTATTGAAAAAGGTGCTTTTTCAGGGTGTGAGGCGTTAACCAGTATTGAGTTACCCCCTTCTATAAATGAAATTAGTAGCAGTTTATTTTCAAGTTGTGTTCTCTTAGAAAGTATTACAATTCCATCTTCTGTAAAAAGTATAGGAATAGATGCTTTTGAAAATTGTGATAAATTAAAAAATATAACTCTACCAGAAGGATTAACCACCTTAAAAGAAAGAGCTTTTGAAGGCTGTACAGCACTGGAGACGATTACAATTCCAAGCACGGTTACTAGCATAGATTATGGCATTTTTATGAGTTGCCCAAAACTCTCAAACATTACAGTTGCTAGTGGTAATACAGCTTTTTGCACAGACGATAATGTTTTATATGATTTTAATAAAACAAGATTAATATCAGCCTCTACGACTTCTGGAGTATTTACAATTCCGTCCTCAGTAACAACTATTGATGAGTATGCTTTCTATCTAGCAGCAATAACGAGTCTAACAATACCTGATAGTATTACTAATATAAAAGAAAGTGCCTTCACCGCATGCGATTTTTTAACTAGTGTAACGCTTTCTAAAAATTTAAAAACAATTGAAGATAGTACTTTTTACAGTTGCAAGGCGCTAGAAACTGTGAACATTCCAGAAGGTCTAGAAACTATAAAGGAAACTGCTTTTTCTGGGTGTCACAAATTAAACGACCTCACAATTCCAAGTAGTGTAAAAACTATAGGAGATAGATCTTTTTCTAGTTGTATAGGATTAACAAACATAACAATTGAGGAAGGTGTTACTAAAATTGAAGATGGGGCTTTCATAAATTGCAACAAATTAGTTACAATTACACTGCCCTCCACAATAACTAGCATAGGTAGCAATATTTTTAAAGATTGCGCAGCTTTGACAACTATTTATTTTAATGGTACTCAAAATCAATGGGAGGCTATAACTAAAGATGATTCTTTATGGAAAGGCAATTCGTCGGCAACAGTTACAATCTTGTAATAAAATGTTTATGAAGTAATCCCTTCTTAGGAAGGGGTTACTCTTCTTTAAAACAGATTTCACTAAAAGAAGCTTGTAAGGCATCAATTCTTTCTATTTTAAAAGCACTGCGTTCAATTAGTCCATCATCAACTGCTTGCCATAAAGCAAAAGTCCCTGCAATGCTTAAGAACTCCATAAAGAGTTTCTTTAGCTCTAAAAGTTGGAAAGTAAAATAGAGGCCTAAGACTACAAAACCAAAGGTAGCAAGGGCTACTATCTTCCAAAAGTTCTTATTAAGTTGTGCTTGCTTAGCTCTAAGATTAAAGGCAAAGCGTTCTTTAAGGATTTCTTTGATAAGCTCTTGAGTTTTTTCATCTAACGTTGAACCTATAAAACAAATTCTTATAGGATGAATAGCTGGAATTGTTTCCAGTTTTGTATCGATATAATCATAAATATCGTTATTGAGTTCTAATTGTCGTCCAATTGATAAAGGATTAAAGAGTTCCATGGTATCTGTTAGGTGAATATCAAGCTGAGCTTTACCATCTTCTGTTAAATACTCTTTTGCAATGTATTCCTTATTTGTCGGCATTAACTTTTCAAATTCATGAATCTTTTGTTTTATAACTGCGCGTTTAAGCTTCATACTAACTCCTTTATTCTTTGGTATTATAAACACAAGAAGTAAGTATTTCCATATAAAAAAATATCCAACCCTATTTTTAAGATTGGATATTTTAAAGTAAAACCACTAATTATTTAACAAATTCATCTCTCATGGGTGTAAAGATATCAAGTAGCTCTCCCTCTTCTAAGCAAACCGCACCATGAACTACATTAGGTTGCTTAATAAGAGTATCGCCAACAGTTACGACTTTCTTTACTCCATCTACTTCAAACTCAAACTTACCTTTTAAAATGTAAGTACATTGAGTGTGTGGATGATGATGAAGTGCTCCAATTGCTCCTTCTTTAAAGAACAAATGGCACACCATTAAATCTTTATTATAGGCTAGCAATTTGCGCTCCACTCCATCTCCTACTACCTTCTTTCCAATTTCATTATCGAAGAAGAAATTTTGTATCTTGTCCATTTTATCTCCTTAAATTAAACATATTGAGTCTCATCTTTACACTGTAAAAATTGATTAAAGACTTTACCATAAATCGACATAGCTTTGTTTACAGTATTAAAAACTGGATTAATAGATTTTGCATTATTTATAAACCATATAAAATCTTTATATTCTTCTTTACTTCCTACTAATAATAAATAGCCTGTTAACGAAGAATATGATCTAATCTCACAATCTGATAACTCCTCATTATATTCAACTAAATCAGTACTACACCATAAAGCTAAATAACCATCATTCTTTCTTACAAAACGCCAATTTCCTTCACTTCTAATTTCATCAAACTTGCACTTAGGAAAAAATACATGAGAAAATTGTAAAGGATAATTATCTGGTATAGAGTAAATAGCACTAAGCAAATTACCTTCTTGCTTAACAGCTGGCATAATCCCATTACCATACCAATATCCGGGGCGCATTGAACTAGAATCACACGCACCTCCAGGTTGGTTAATAAAGACTAGAGCCTCATTTGATAAAGCAGCAGAGAACATGTGTTGTTGATAGCCAAAAACTCCAGGTTGAAAGAAAGTAGTTCCATGGAAACGTTCATTAAAAGATTTTGTATATAAATGTGTATTCTCATACTTTGAAATATCTTTTTCAAGTGTAATATTCTTCCATCTTTCAAAACCATCCAAGCGTGGAGACTGTACACTTGTTAAACAATAATCCTTATTTTTAACCAATTTTATCAATGCATCACCAGTTGAATATTCAGTTTTTATATCATTGTCCATTAAAGCTATTAAATCTGAAGGGATTTGATAAGAAGAAGTTGCATAATAAGACAACCAACCTTCACCAAAAGATGTGGGAACCTTAGGATTAATTAAATTCATCAAAGCTTGAGCACCTTGTTTTGATGGATAAATAACACCACGATAAACTCTTCCCCATGGTTCCGCAGTGAATTAACTATATAGTCAAGTTTAATTTGTTTTAACAAAT
>CAYYEN010000224.1:0-5621 GCA_964470795.1 uncultured Spirochaetaceae bacterium
CCGCGGGGCGGGTGAAGGGGGTGCTGAAAAGCGCGGAAGCTTCGGTGGTTTCGGAGCCGTCGGTGGTGTAATAGATGGCAATGCCTTCGACCGACAGGCCGATAATAGAGTGGGTCGAGGATGGCGTGATAGGGTCGTTATTGGAAATGGTAATATAGGGCGCCGGCAATTTAGCGGGAAGAAGTTCGTAGGCGGCGGAGGCGACCTCTGAGGGGGAGTAGCCGGGGGCGTAGGCGCGGGCTTTGATGGTGTAGGTGCCGGAGGGGAGGGTGAAGGGGGTGGTGTATAGCGCGGAAGCTTCGGTGGGCTCAGTACCGTTGGTGGTGTAATAGATGGCCGCACTGGGGGTGGCGGAGCTGAGAGCGATGAGCTGGGGTAGATAGAAGGAGCCAGCGCCGGGAGTAAATACAGGGGTGGCGGTAATATCTGGTTCTGCAGTGGTGGTAGGTTCTGCGGTGGTGGTAGGTTCAGGGGTGGTAACCGCCGGAGGCGCCTCGCCGTCGTATTTCCATTCCCTAATTATCACACAAGAGCTGTATCCAGGCGGTATGTAGCCGTCTACGTCCAATCCGGAGCCGGAGCTAAGCGCCTCCGCGGGGTATGTCTTGGGCGGATAGATCTCGTTGATGGCCGCGGTGGCAAAGATGTTGATGGACCACATCCGCTTTTCACCTACGTTGCTTGCCGTTATTGGTTGCACATAGAGATCCGAGTGGATCCGCGCCCGGACCTCGCGGTTTATGTTCGGGATATCGTCTATAATGCGGTAATACAGATATCTGGCGATGCTCTTGACTTCTTCGTCGTTGATCCCGGTTATGTTCACCCCATAGGTATACTCCCGGAACCCCGGCGTCGCTCCGTCGCCGAAGCTTCCTGCACCGGAGGAGATGAAATCCATGAGCTGGCGCTCGGCCAGGATGCCTACGACTATGCTTATGGTCTGGTCAGTGCTGGTGAAGCTGCCGCTAAGCCCGTACTTGCCCTCGTATTCGGTGCCTACGAGCGCCGCTTCTATGCATAGAATGAGCTTTTCCTTTATCGCCATGAAGGTATAGAGGCTTTTGGCTTTGAGTATGTCTACGATGGCTATCATGTCGCGAGCAGCTTTTCATAAAGCTCGTTATTCCTGTCCAGACGAATCAGTATAAATTCCTGCCGCACCAGAAAAGGCTCGTTACCGGTTTCGGACGGTGAATAGATGTAGTTGGGGACGTAGTGCACGACATAGAGCATTCCGTTAAAGATTATGATGTCGCCTTGCTTCAGATACGGAACATTGGCGGCCCAGGCGTGGATCGTCTCCTCTTCGCGCTCTTTCATGTCATCATAGATCTTTTCTTTCTTGCGTTGGGAGATCGCAAGGTAGAAGGATATGGGGCCCTTGAAGGCCCCGATCATGCCGGACCCGTCACAGGTATTGCAAATGGACTTGACCCGTTTCCGCAATGCCTCGTTATAGCACTCCGGGCAGTGGTCGGAGTTTGTTCCCTTGAGATAGGCGCTGACCGCGTAGCCGCGCGGCAGATACTTGAGTTGCCACTGGTAATTATCAGCAATGTGATACTGGAAATTATCGCCTCGGCTGATCATCCGGATCTTGCGGGAGCTTTCTCCGTTTTTGTCGATGTAGTACAGGGGGGTGTTAACGTTGAAGTGCTCGTCCTCGTCGATGTAGATCCCCGCGTTGGTCTCAGCCAGCATAACGGGCTCAGCGGCTTCGTTATCCTGTTTATAGAGCTTTACTCGGGCGGGCTCGTCCCACTCGATCAGCGCTACGCTGTAGCCCTTGCGCTCAACCCTTACATCCACGGGGCTATCTCATCGCGTTGTGGACGTTAAGATAGGCCTTGTACTTAACCCGCGTGTCCTCGAATTTCTGGGCGATCTGCGAGTACATGGACTGATAAGCGGCCAAATTCCCCTCTTTGTCGACATATCCGGCGCCATCTGAATACGGCATGGAGTTGCGCGTCTTTTCCGTCATTCGGCTGAACATGGCGTTTTTGGCAACGCCCAGCCTCATCAGGTAGGGGTTTGACCGCATAATCGAGTCCACGGTATAAGACGTATGATATACGTCAGCATAGTTTATTTCCTGCAGGGTGAGGTCCACGGCATTGCAGATATCCTCGTTGCTGTATTCTTCGACCTGGCCCAGAAGCTTGTTGCGGGCCGCGTAATCGTTGAGCAACGCTCTGGTACCAGTGATTAACAGCTCAAGGGCATTGTCCATTATTCAGCCGGGTCGTCCTCGGTTTTTGCGGTTGCCGATTTCCCCTTCGCCTTGGAGGAGGACTTGCCCTTGGACTTGCCTTTGGATTTACCCTTGGACCTGGGCTTGGGCTTGGTGTCATTCTCGCCTTCTCCCGTGTCCTGGTCGTCTGCGTCTTCCGGAGCGTCCGTATCGTGGGTGCCGTCCTCATGCGGGAATGCGTCCAGCTCGTCGTCGGTGGGATCCACGATCACTTCATCGTAGTCGCGCTGCTCGTCAACGGGGTCGGCGTCTTCCGGAACAACCTCTGTGGAATCGGTTATTTCATCGATGTCCGCCAGGGTTACGTTGGGCTCTTCGGGTATCGGCTCGTTTTCGGGCTCCGCTACCGGTGGCGCGGGCTTTTTGCCCTTTGCCTTCGGGGGATTGGGCGCGGGTGTCGGCTCCACTACGGGAACAGGCTCCACCGCCGGCGCCTTGGGTGCATCAATGGGCTCAGCATAGACCTGGTGCATCCGGTCCCATTTCTGGCCGGGGTGCGCGACATATTTGCCGAGCTGGTCCAGAACGCTTTGCTCCACAATGGCGGTATCGCCTACTCTCAGGCGACGGCCGTTCACGAATACAGAACGCTTAAAAAAGCGTGATCTCTTGTTTTCCAGGTTTATATTTCTTATCTTGTATCGCATTTTTCCTCTTTCTGTGGCAAGGGGCGCTTTCGCGCCCCCTCCACCTTGTTCAGTTTATGGCTGCAGGTTGGGTATCACTTATGCAGTGGTTGTTCTTTCTCCAGCGCCTACGCCATCCAGGATGCTGGGCACGACCACGTCGAGGCAGGAGATGCCGCGCACGTCGCCGAAGCCCAGGCCGAGGTTACGGCGGGAGTAGAAAGAGAAGATGTGACCGTCCCACTGGGCATAGGTCTGGTCGGCACCGATCTTGATCATGCGTCCGAGATACTTCTCGTCGGCATAGGCGAAGATGCGGATGTGCTGTTCGTTGGTTACCGGATCGACATAGTCGAAGAAGCTGTTGCCAGCGGCGTCCACCAGGCCTGTTTTCACGGTCTTGATGATCGGGCTTCCAGCCAGTTCGCTCTGCTGCATCCCCTTGAAGAAGATGTCGCTGATGATGGGGCCGATGTCTTCATGGTCGGAGCCATAGAAGTATTCCCAGGCCAGGTGCGACATGAGCAGCTTGGCGGGCACCAGCTCGTGCCGGATGATCGCGTTGCGCAGGCGGACGATGTCCGTCTTGTTCATGGAGATCTCGCCGTCGTTATCCCAGTTGCCGGTGATGATCTGGCCTGTATCCTGAAGGCCGTAGCCGGTGTGGCGCATGAAGCGGATATCCTGCTGGCGGCGGACCTGTTCCGCATTATTGGTGCGGATCATGTCCATGAGCCGGGGGGCAACCAGAAGCTCTTCGTAGGGCTTCTTCACCGGGTCGGTCTGGATGGGCGCAAAGAATACGCGCCATTTCTCGGAATCGACATAGTACGGCTCTTCCTTACCGCGGACCGCTACTTCCTGGGCGCGGGCCCCGGTTTCGAGCCATTCCCAGTAGTAGAAGTCGTCCGAATTCATGGACAACTGGATCTGGGGGTGTGATTTGGGGTCGGCAATGTTGCGCGGGGTGAGGATCTTCTCTGCAAAGGACTCTTCCTGGCAGTATCGGACGATGTAATCAGTCGCGGCGTCGGCAAACGCGTTCTTCACGAGGTCGAACTGTCCGCTGTTGATCGCGTCTGACATCAGCTCCGCAACTTTTTGCATCTTATCTTCGAGTTGTTTGTTGTTCATTTCTGTCCTTCCTTTATGTTATTCAGGCGACTTGGTAGTCACCGCCCCAGGTCACGACGGTAAGAGTCCCACCAAGTTCCGGGGTGGCGCTTCCGGCCCGGACCGAGCCAATGACGTAATCGCCACTGCCGGCCTCGGCATACACGCCGTCGGTAATGCAGATCAGGTCCCCTACGGCTAGGTCGGCTAACGCTTCGAGCGCTTCGTCGTCCTCTTCGAAGGTGATTTCATATTCGAATTGTTTGGTGATGGGGATAGCCGAGACCATTCCGTTTCCAAATGCGGACACGGAGTCGGCCCAGCTGTTGCAATAATACACCAGATGCTTGTTGGCAACGGTGACGGTGGTGTCTCCAAGCAGCTCGAATCGCCCGTCGGTATTCATGATCAGCAATACGCCGGGTTTCAAGCTGTCGACCGGGATAACGCCGCCTGTCTCTTCGAACATGCTGCCGGCAAGCCAAGCGTTGTTAAGTCCTTCAGTGCGAGCTTTGAAGTCTTTCATTTATTCTCCTAGTATTCCTTGTATGTATTGGTGCGTAAGGTATTATCGTTCATTTGGCATTCCGGCCTAGTTCATGTTCACCGGCTGTGCTCTGAGGCCCCAGGTAGCCACCTCAACCTCATACTCTCCGTTAAAGAGGGCTTTGGGCTTTTTGAGGAGATGAAACACATAGGGTGATCCATTTACGGGAAGGCTATCCGACATCAGCTTGCCCGCTATAAGGGAAAACCTTGTGCCGGGAGCTATGCTGGAGACGTCGTCTACGTTCAGGAAATCGTCCGCGTCTACAATCATGATCGCGCTGAACGGCTGCGTTATGGGTATCATGGCAACCATTTCATTGCCTTCAAGGGTAACGGAGTCTTTCCAGGACTGGCATACGTATATCCGGTGGAGATTGAGGTCGGTGATGGTAAATACGCCATTATCCCAATAGTGATCTGGCGGGTCCATCGTTCCGTCGTTGTGAAGCCGGATCGGGAGGCCGGGCATCACGTCTTCATACGCGTCCTGCCGGGTATACAGGATCCCATATGTCTCATCGGTGGGGCGGGCCTGGAACATCCTCATGGCTACTCTCCGTACATTCCGTGAGCCAGCTTGCGCATCAGCGTGCCGTAGAAGTTCTCGTCGCGTCCGGTGTTAACCGGAGTACTATCGGCCTCATAGAACATTCCGGGGTCGCGGGGGTTGAGCTCGCCAGCCATCTTGAGGAAGGCGTCCAGATCGGTCTTGTCATCCATGAGATAGGCTCTTTTTTCCTGGCGCTGTGCCGAGGGGAAATAGTTCTTCTCATCGATCAGGATGTCCAAGATATGGTCCACCTTCTTTTCGCGCTCGTAGTAGGCCAATTTCTTGAGCGCGGCCTGCAGCTCGGACTTGGAGTCGTGAGCTTCTTTGCGAAGCTCGGCGTTTTCCCTGTCCAGCTCGGTTATGCGCTCTTTGGCGGTCTTCATTATTGTTTTGGCGTCCATGCTCAACCTTCCTTATTCTGATCGGGGCCGGATGCAGCAGCCTGAAGGTGCTCAATGACCTGGTTGGCGACCGCCTGGCCGCCTACCTGGGCACCAAGCTCAAAGATGGCGCTGTCCTCGGTCTC
>CAYYEN010000225.1:0-5605 GCA_964470795.1 uncultured Spirochaetaceae bacterium
ATGGCTAATGGTCAGCCCTACTGCCCGCAATCTATCTGCTCTTTTACTCAAATTCTATCACGACAATGCATCAAGAATAGAATCGAAGTAATTTTAGTTAACGAAGAGTTTGGCTATTAGTCAAAGAAAAGTTCGTAAACTTCAGTTACAGACTTAGCGCCAGATAAAAGACGTACAAACACAGAAGAAGAGCAAGCTCTAGCAATAGATGCAAGCAATTGCACATGTTCGCTCGGATTGTTCTTAGAGGCAAGTACTAAAAAGAAAACTTTAGTCTTTTCTTCCCCACCAAAATCGACTGGGAGGCGGGAAATTCCTATCACGACAGCAGATTCTTCCACGCCCTCAAGCTTTGCATGAGGAATAGCAATACCATTCTCCATTGCAGTAGAGCCAAGAGACTCACGCTTTTTAATCTCATTTATAATATCAGCAGTTTTTTCAGCTGTTAGATGTTTATATTCTGCATATTTATTAACTAGAGACTCGATAATACCATCTTTTGATGAGGCAGTAAGAGGAACAATAATTAGCTCTTTTTTTATAACATTACATAAATCCATATTTAGATCTCCTCAAATTTATCCCAAATTTCTTCATCATCTTTAACAACAAGTACAGGACAAGGACTTGTTCGAAGCATACGATCAGTTTCACTAACTAATTCCTCCCGACGGGAATGAATTGTATTAATGGAGCCTAAAAGCAATAAATCGATATTGTTTTCTTTGATGTATTTCATCACTTCAGCATGTGGGGCGCCCTCTACACTTAAGACTGTTACCTCACAATCTTTAGATAATGCTAATTTCTTCATATGGCGTAAATGTCTTTCACTATCTTTTACAAGATCTTCAAGATATTCATTTTTCTCCATATCAATAAAAATATGTGCATTAAGTAAATCGCCTAATGCTTTTGTATTGACTACATACAAAGCATGGAGATTTGCATTTGTGCTTTTTGCTAGCATTATGGAATACATAGCAGCAGACAAAGAACCTTCAGAGCCATCTAGATAAACTAAGATATCTGAAAAAGGTGCTATCATAAGTCCTCCTTTTGAGATCGTTTTTCATTATCCTTACGTTGCATGTTCTCTTTAACCGCTTTTAAAAGGACAAAGCTTTCACGCTCTGATTCCTCAATTCGGCTTTGTAGATAGGAAAGAGTTTCCATTTTATCAGGGATAACTATCTTCTCTAAAGCATTAACTTTATGAATAGTCTTTTTAACTTCACGAGAAAGTCTCATAATTGAAACTTTAAGCTCCGCCATTTTGCCCATCAAAGAAAGCGCTTCTCTATACTTAGAAATTGCCACTTCAGATAACATACTAGTTCCTTCAGGAGAAAAGAAAGGACCCTCTCCTGAAAACTGAGTATCAACTTTAGGCAATAATACACCCATAACCTTACGTTTACCAAGAGAAATAGATGAATTTATATCAATTGCGCCCGATAAGTTGCCAACGCGAAGCCGCCCCATATGCATTACCGCCTCTTCAAGCGCTTTATCTGCATCGAGCAAGGCCTTTTCAACTTTGTTCTGATAGTCGACCGCTTGGTCGACAAGCATAAGAAGTTCTGAAACTAAAATCGAACGCTTTTGATCAAGAAGTTCATACCCAAGGCGTGAAAATTGTAACTCATCCTTGAGCTTCATCAAATTACTTCTTGTAGGTGCAATACTAGTATCCATAATTATCCTTTATAGTGTTGAGCAATCTCTTCTTCTGTTAATCGTTGTAATTCTTCACCAGGTAGTAGTGATAAAGCCTCCCAACCTAAATCGAGAGTTTGCTCAATAGACCTATCTTCATCCATGCGTTGTGAAACAAAGCTCTTTTCAAAGAAATTACCAAACTTTAAGTACATGTTATCAACTTCAGTTAGCTCTTCTTCTCCAATAACAGAGGCAAGGTTTCTAACATCTTTAACATGAGAATAGGAGGCAAACAACTGGTTAGACAAGTGAGGATGATCTTCTCGAGTCATTCCTTTACCGATACCATCTTTCATCAAACGAGAAAGAGAGGGCAAACAGTTAATTGGTGGATAGATAGAGCGCGAGTGCATCTCTCTATCAAATACAATCTGTCCTTCAGTAATGTATCCAGTCAAGTCTGGAATTGGGTGTCCTATATCATCGTTAGGCATCGTAAGAATTGGAAGCTGGGTAATAGAACCGGTTTTGCCCATAATCTTACCAGAACGCTCATAAAGCTCAGCAAGGTTAGAATAAAGATATCCTGGATATCCCTTTCTAGACGGAATTTCACCTCTAAGGGTCGATATTTCTCTTAAACTTTCACAGTAGTTAGTCATATCAGTCATAATAACCAATACTTGTTTACCTCTATCAAAGGCTAAGTGCTCAGCAAGAGTTAAGGCTGTCTTTGGTGTAATCGTTCTTTCAATGGAGGGATCATCTGCAAGAGACAAGAAGAGCGCTACATTGTTAAGAGTTCCAGAGGATGAGAAAGAATCGATAAAGTATTTTGCAATATCATACTTAACACCCATGGCAGCAAAGACAATAGCAAAGTCTGACTTATCGCCCTTTACCTTGGCTTGTCTGGCAATCTGGGACGCTAACTGATTGTGTGATAATCCATTTCCGGAAAAGATTGGCAATTTTTGACCTTGAATTAAGGTAGTCATACCATCGATTACAGAAATACCTGTTTGAATAAAGTCTCTGGGATACTCACGAGCTGTAGGATTAATTGGAAGTCCATTAACATCCTTCTCATCACTAGAAGTTGGTGCATTTGCCCCATCTATAGGCTTTCCAAGTCCATTCATAACACGACCAAGCATGGACTCTGAAACACCCAGTGTTAAAGGCTCGCCTAAGAACCTCATCTTAGTGTTAGGTAAATCAAGCCCATCTGTGCCTTCAAAGACTTCAACACAGACCGCTTCATCACTAGTATCTAAAACTTGGCCAAAACGGCGTTTTCCATCTTTAGTACTGATCTCAACAAGTTCATTATAGCCAACTGGGTGAGTTCCTCTCATATATACAAGAGGTCCATCGATACGAGAGGCTCCACGATATTCACGTCCTGAGAGCAATTTACGATTTTGGCTCTTTAGTAAATCAGTCTTCATAAAGCCCTCCTAATTGTCTAATGCTCTTTTCAAGCTTTAGATAAATCTTATCAATATCCTGCCAGTTATCATTAGTTACATTAAATCTAATTTTAGCAATATCTTGAACAACAGACAGTCTTCTTAGCTTTGCCATTGGAACTCCCTTATTAATTGCATCAAGGCCTAAATCCCAATAGTGTAAGATTAAGTCCATCATTGCAATTTGCTTATCAGGAGAACAATATCTATCAATTTCATCAAACGCATTCTGTTGTAAGAAAGCGGTTTTAAATAAAGAACAGACTTCCAAAATGAAGTTCTGGCTATCTGGTAGCGCATCAGGTCCAACAAGTTTTACAATTTGTTGAAGTCTAACTTCTTTTTGGAGCAATTCCATCATACGAGTTCGGTTCTTCGACCAAGTATCATGGCTCTTATTTTCCCACCACCCTTTTACTTCATCCACATACTCTGAGTAGCTATCGAGCCAAGATATGGCTGGATAGTGACGAGAGGATGCAAGTGCTCTATCAAGGCCCCAGAAACAGCGTACAAAGCGCTTAGTGTGCTGAGTAACCGGCTCTGAGAAGTCGCCACCAGCTGGAGAGACCGCTCCAATTACAGAAACAGAACCTTCGCTCCCGTTAAGCGTCTTCATATAACCGGCACGCTCATAAAACTGAGCAATACGAGTTGGCAGATAGGCTGGGAAGCCCTCTTCTGCAGGCATTTCTTCCATACGACCAGAAAGCTCACGAAGCGCTTCTGCCCAACGTGAAGTAGAGTCTGCCATGATAGCAACGTTATAGCCCATATCACGATAAAACTCAGCAATAGTAATACCTGTATAAATACTTGCTTCTCTGGCAGAAACAGGCATATTAGAAGTATTAGCAATTAAGATAGTACGATGCATTAAACTTTGACCAGTTCGAGGGTCTATTAAATGAGGAAATTCTCTCAAAACATCGGTCATTTCATTACCACGTTCTCCGCAACCTATGTAAACAATGATATCAGCATCACACCATTGTGCGATGGAGTGTTGAGTCATTGTTTTACCTGTACCAAAACCACCAGGAATTGCAACAGTTCCACCTTTAGCCAAAGGAAAAAGAGAGTCAATTACTCTCAGTCCAGTAATTAATGGGATATCTAAGCTAAGACGAGAAGAGACAGGACGAGGATTTCTAATCGGCCAGTATTGAACAAAGGTAACAGGATAAGCGCGAGCTGTAGAGTCTTGTATCAGAGCAACTTGCTCATCAACTGTGTAATCTCCCTCAGGAAGGATATTTACAATTTTGTATTCTTCCAAAAAGGTAGAAGGCACCATAACTCTAAATTCTATACGTTCAGTTTCCTGAATTAATCCTAAAATAGAGCCAGCTTTAACACTATCGCCTTCGCAAAGCGTTGGTTTAAAGTGCCACTTTTTATTGTGTTCAACCGCTTGAGTGCTAATACCTCTTGAGATAAAAGACCCAGACTGCGCTCGAATTTCTTCTAGCGGTCGTTGAATTCCATCATAAATGCTACCAATAAGACCTGGAGCTAACTCGACAGACAAACTCTGTCCAGACCCATAAACATTATCCCATGGCGCAATGCCGGTTGGATCTTCATAGACCTGTAGCGTAGCTTCCGTTCCATTGAGCTTTACCACTTCACCAACTATTCGTTCTTCACTTACATGGACAAGTTCCATCATCTGAGCATCAGTGATGCCAGTAATAGTTAAAACTGGTCCATTTACGCGTTTAACTTGTCCAATTATTCTGCCTTGTTGCATGTATAATCCTGTACTATTTTTTTAATTTCTCTTTGAAAGCGGCGAGTACGCACACTTATCAAATTGTTATAAGAAATCTTAGAATCTAAACTAGAAACTACAACTCCACCTTCAGTGGTGTTGACATCATCTAGTTGTAAAGAAACGTTAGAGTTTGTTACTTTTAAAACTATTGCTTCCGCTTCCTTTAACATCTGTTTAGTAACAGGTGATTTAGGAGAAAAGGCAACTTTTGCTTGAGGAAGATTTAGCCCTATTGCTGCTTCAGCTATCCAATTAACTAAGACAGCTGAAAAAGTCGGACTAGTTACAGTAGAACTCCATTCTTTTTCAACAAGCTTTAGTACAGCTTCATAAGAAGTATCTAATAGCTTAAGAGAATAGACTCTATCTATATTATTCTTATCACCCTCTTTCTTCAGTTCAAGTTGTTTACGTTTTAGCTCTAGTAA
The DNA here is from genome assembly GCA_964470795.1 of uncultured Spirochaetaceae bacterium. Classification (GTDB taxonomy): domain Bacteria; phylum Spirochaetota; class Spirochaetia; order Sphaerochaetales; family Sphaerochaetaceae; genus Bullifex. The sequence continues at coordinate 5,343 of CAYYEN010000225.1, forward strand.
AACCTTTTCGCTCTCACTATCATGATCTGCCTTAAAATGGGCTTCTTTAATTAGTTTATCAGCACTCTCTTGAGCCTGCTTAATAATTAAAGCGGCTTTAGAGTTTGCATCTGCAATAATACCATCTAAAAGCAAATTATTATTTTCACTCATAACGAAACTCCTATTGCTTCATTGACTAAGGCTTTTAAATCCCTTGTAGAGCTTTCACCTCTTTTGGGGATTTCTACAACTAGCGGAAATGATTCTGAAAATAAAAACCT
>CAYYEN010000226.1:0-5595 GCA_964470795.1 uncultured Spirochaetaceae bacterium
GTGGCAGGCCTTTCTGTTTACATCTTCTTTTTAATAACTGCAGCAGTCATTTCAAAACTTAGCAAAAATATTAGAGGAATAAATAAGATTCAGAAGAAGGGTAGCTTTAGAGATTATTCTCAAGTACTTTCTAATGGAGTGTGTGCGTTTATTGCAGCCCTTATTTATTACTTTACAGGAAGAAGCGAATTTCTTGTAGTCTTTGTAGCTGTCCTTGCGGAAGCTTGCTCTGATACTTGGTCAGGTGATATAGGCGTTCTTTCTAAAAAAGGACCGCTTTCGATTATTTCCTTTACTCCAGTACCACCAGGACAGTCTGGTGGTGTTTCCCTCCTAGGCTGTGGAGCAGGCTTGCTATGTTCCACACTGTTTGGAATAATTTATTTTTCCCTCTTTAATTCACATAGTTTATTTTTTACTTTCATTGTTATTGCCTCATCTTTTGTAGGAATGCTTCTCGATTCTGTCCTAGGGGCTACTATACAAGTGCATTATTATGATAAAGAGGAAGATTTGATTACAGAAAAAGAAGAAAAGAATGGAAAGAAACTTCCCGTCTACAGAGGCTTAAAGTTTTTTGACAATGATAGAGTAAATTTAACTAGCAATATCTTTACCTTCTTATTTGCTTGGGGATTAACATTTATCCACTAAAAATACTTGTCGCTTAATAAGTTTTTAATTATGTTATGTAGTGGTGGTACTTCCATCACAAAATATTATATTAGTTTTCAAGGAGAGAATAGAAAATGGCTAAACAACTACAATTTAATGAAGAGGCAAGAAAGTCTTTAGTTAATGGTGTTGAAAAGATTTCAAAGGCAGTTATGACCACTTTAGGACCTAAAGGTCGTTTAGTGTTGTTAGATAAGAAATATGGTGCCCCAACAGTAACCAAAGATGGTGTTTCTGTTGCAAAAGAGATTGAACTTGAAGATCCGTTTGAAAATATGGGCGCACAACTTTTAAAAGAAGTTGCTTCAAAGACTAACGATGTAGCCGGAGACGGTACAACTACCGCAACAGTACTTGCTTGGTCTATCACCAAGGAAGGCATGAAGAGTGTTGCTGCTGGTGTTAACCCAATGGGTATTAGACGTGGTATCGATTTAGCTGTAAAAGATGCAGTTGAAGAGATTAGAAAAGACGCTAAGATTATTCAAGATAAAGAAGAGATTGCTCAAGTTGCTTCTATTTCTGCAAATAACGATAGAACTATTGGTGATGAAATTGCAAACGCAATGGATAAAGTTGGTAAAGATGGTGTTATAACCGTTGAAGAAAGCAAGACAATTGAAACCACTGTAGACTTTGTTGAAGGTATGCAATTTGATCGCGGTTACCTTTCTTCTTATTTCTGCACAAACAGAGATACCATGAACTGTGTAATGGATAGTCCTTATATTTTAATCTACGACAAGAAGATTTCTAACATGAAAGATCTTCTTCCAGTCCTTGAGAAAGTTGCACAATCTGGCAAAGGCTTGTTAATCATCGCAGAAGATGTTGATGGTGAAGCTCTTGCAACCTTAGTTGTAAACGCTGTAAGAGGTACTTTAAACGTAGTAGCTGTTAAGGCTCCAGGTTTTGGCGACAGAAGAAAAGCAATGCTTGAAGATATCGCTATTTTAACCGGCGGACAACTCATTACTGAAGAACTCGGTATGAAACTTGAAAATGCAGATTTAGCAATGCTTGGTAGAGCTAAGAGCGTTAAAGTTGAAAAAGAAAATACAACTATTATCAACGGCGCTGGTTCTTCAGATGCTATTCGTGACAGAATTGCTCAAATTAAGAACCAGATTGTTGATTGTACCTCTGACTACGATAAAGAAAAACTTCAAGAACGTCTTGCAAAACTTGCAGGTGGTGTTGCAGTTATCAACGTAGGTGCTGCTACTGAAGTTGAATTAAAAGAGAAGAAACATAGAGTTGAAGATGCTCTTTCTGCTACTCGTGCTGCTATTGAAGAAGGCGTTATCCCTGGTGGTGGTGTTGCTCTTATTCAAGCTGTAAGAGTATTAGAGAAGAAAGATCTTTCTTCTTTAACAGAAGAAGAGAAGATGGGTTACAAGATTGTTATCCGTTCTCTTGAAGAACCAATTAGACAGATTGCTGAAAACGCAGGTGTTGATGGTGCTATCATTGCTGACCACTGTAAGTCAGAAGCGAAAGGTATCGGTTTTGATGCTAGTGCTATGAAATGGGTTAACATGGTAGAAAGTGGTATTATCGACCCAGTTAAAGTTACTCGTTCAGCATTACAAAACGCAGCATCTATTGCTTCTTTGATTTTAACCACAGAATGTGCAATTACAGATATTCCAGCTCCTGAGGCAGCTCCAGTTGCTCCAAATCCTGGAATGGGCATGATGTAAGTTTAGTTTAGGATAAAATATCCCCACTTTAGCAAAACTAGGGTGGGGTTTTGTGTTTTATTGCGATGTTAGATTGACGTTGCTATTAATAGCGTGATATTTTTAGATATTACAAAATAAAGTGAGGATTTATATGACTGGATCAATGACAACCACTCTTATTACCTTTGGTTTGATTATTTTAATCTTTTATTTCTTAATTATTCGTCCACAGAAGAAGAAAGACAAAGAAGCAAAAGCAATGATCGACTCAATGAAAAAAGGCGATAGAGTAGTCACAATCGGGGGTATTCATGGTACCGTAGTTACTGTTAAAGAAACTACTGTAGTAATCAAAGTTGATGATAATGCTCGTATCGAATTTACTAAGGGTGCAGTATCTACTGTTGTACAAAAGACAACTGCTAAACCTGCAAAGAAAGAAGATAAAGTAATTGCTGAAGACAAAACAGCAGAAAAAGTTAACACAAAAGTTGAAGACGCTGTTGTTACTGAAGAAGCAAAGACAGAAGAAACAAAGTAAATTAGTTTTATTAAGGAAGTTTGAAAAAAAATGAAAAAGTCTGGTCGTTTAATTACGATCCTTGTTGTTATTGCACTTGCCATACTATTATTGTATCCAACAATTAAATGGTATGTTTTTGTGCCTCAAGCAACAAAGGATTTAGCAACTGGATCAAATGTACAAATTCGAGAATATGCTCGTGGACAGGCCGCAAAGGATGTTAGAGCATTAATCGAAGTTGCACAAAAAGATCCTAACACTATTGTTGAGGGTGAATATAAGTATTTAATCTCTCTAGCAAAAGACAACTATAAGCTCGCTGGAAAGAAAGCTCCTTCACAATGGACAATTCAAGCAGTTTTTGCCGGTTTTAAAGATCAAAGTGCATTATTTGATGTTGTAGAAAGCCACTATAGAGAGCCTCTTGTAGAACTCAAGAAATTATCTGGTAAAGTTTTACAGTTAGGTCTCGATTTAAAGGGTGGTATGTCCATTCTTTTAGATGCTGATCGTGATAGCTATAATGAAAAGATTGGTAAAACCGCAAGTGATAGTGAAATCACCTTAGCCGTTACTCAAGATATTGAAATCTTAAATAACAGAATTGACCAATTTGGTGTTACCGACCCAGATATCAGATTACAAGGTGTTGATCAAATTCAGATTGAAATCCCTGGGGCTGCAGATCCGGAGCGTGTTAACTCCTTCCTTAGAGGAAAGGGTAGCTTAACCTTCCAAATGGTTGATGAAGAATTAACTACCAAAGTAAGCTCTTATTTTGCTGCTAACCCAGCACTTGCTTACAATGCTGATGGTTCTATTGCACAACCAGATTTCATCCCAGAAGGTAAAACTGTTGCAGGTTACTACACTGAAGACCAATATGGTATCGATGTACTTAGAAGCTTTGCAGTTTTAGATAGCGCAATTAGCTTAGATGGTGTTCACCTCGAAAGTGCAACTACCGATACTGATAACGTGACAGGACGCCCTGTAGTAAACTTCAAGTTAGATACTGAAGGTGGCAGAATCTTCTATAACGTAACAAGTCAGAATGTTGGAAAACCAATGGCTGTAGTTATGGATGGAAATATTAAGAGTATTGCAACAATTAATGATGCAATTTCTTCTAATGTTCAGATTTCTGGCTTCTCTCAAGCACAAGCAGATTCTCTTGCAATTGTATTACGAACTGCTTCTTTGCCAATTGAATTAAAAATTGCTTCCCAACAATCTGTTGGTGCAACTCTAGGTAGTGATGCAGTTTCTGCAGGTATTAAAGCAATCTTATTTGGTTTAATTTTAGTAATTGTATTCATGGTAGCTTACTATGGTATTGCTGGTTTAATTGCAGATTTTGCTTTAGTACTTAACCTTCTTTTGATGATTAGTGTACTTTCCTCTTTCCAATTCACAGTAACACTTACAAGTATCGCAGGTTTAATCTTAACCTTAGGTATGGCAGTTGATGCTAACGTAATTATTTATGAAAGAATTAAAGAAGAATTAAAATTTGGTAAGAGCTCCGCTGCTTCTGTTAAAGCTGGTTTTTCAAAAGCTTTCTGGACAATTATGGACTCAAACGTAACTACCATTATTGCAGCTTTAGTTCTTATGCAGTTAGGTTCTTCCTCTGTTAAAGGTTTTGCTGTAACTCTTGCAGTTGGTATTGCTGCTTCCTTATTTACCGCTCTTTTTGTTAGCCACTTAATCTTTGATTTGTGGATTACTGAGAGTAATGGTAAGAAAGTAATGATTTCTTGGAGGAAAGCGAAATGAAAAAGAATTTACAAGTAATTAAATATCGTTATTTTAGTAGTGCTTTTTCTTTAATCCTCTTAATAGCTGGTATTATTTGTTTTGTAGCCTTTGGTGGTTTCAACGCAGGTATTGACTTTGAAAGTGGTTTAAGTGAAAGAGTTCAGATCGCTCCTGTTGGTTTTACTGCAACTTATACAGGCGATTTAGATATGGTGCTTTCTGTTTCTAGCAATACTCTCGTGCTTACAGAGCGTGGCGCAGATGGCGTTAAAACTCATACTTATGATGTTGCACAGTATTCAACTGTCCAAGATGTTGTAAATGCACTTAACCAAGTTACTGGTGTAAAAGCGAGTGCAGTTGATGGAACTCTTAAAACAGATGCGTTAGTTTCCGGTTTTGGCTTCCCTGCAACCTTATCTACAACACCTGTTAAAGTTAACTTTGCATCCGCTTCTACTGATGTTACTATCGACCAAGTAAGAGCTGCTTTAAAAGAAAGAAATGTAAACGTTCAAACAGTTGGTTCTGTTAACCAAGGTATTTTCCAACTTAAAGCAAGTACTTTAGAAAATGATACTCAAGAGATTATGGAAGCGGATGTTGCAGCTTCTCTTTCCAAGGTTTTTGGAGCTGAAAACGTAGTTGTATTGCAATCTGACTTCGTAGGTCCTAGATTCTCTTCAACCTTGATCACCTCCTCAGTAAAAGCAATCCTTATTGCTGTACTCTTAATCCTTGCTTATATTTGGATTCGTTTCCGTTTTGCCTATGCTATCAGTGCTATCATTGCACTTTTACACGATATCTTAATGATGTTAGTGTTCATCACAATCTTCCGTTTAGAAGTTTCTTCCACTACTATTGCAGCGGTATTAACTATTATCGGTTATTCTTTGAACAACACCATCGTTATTTTCGACCGTTTTCGTGAAAACGTTGAACTCTTAA
>CAYYEN010000227.1:0-5588 GCA_964470795.1 uncultured Spirochaetaceae bacterium
GTATTGGTCTTATTTGTATGTTAATAAGCTAATAGAAACTCTAGAACTGGCTGAAAAAGCTAAAAAAGTGGCAAAAGAGCTAACGAGTAATCTCCTAATATTGACAGCTAAAAAAGATGATTTAGTCGATACAAAGGTTGGCAAATTCTTTACTTGTCAATATAAAGCAGTGATGCTTACAAACGCAACTCACTTTATGTTTTACGACATTGATAAACAAAGTGAAGAGAAAGCGGTTAGTGAAACTGTTTCCTTTCTAGAGTAAGAAAATCAGTTGCTCTTTTTAGCGTAAAAGAATACTATTGTTATATTCAATTTAAAGGAGCTTTTTAGATGGAAGTTCGAGTTCGCTATGCCCCGTCTCCAACTGGGTTACAGCATATTGGAGGAGTACGTACTGCTCTTTATAACTATTTCTTTGCGCGTTCTCAGGGGGGTAAATTTATCCTTCGTGTTGAGGACACAGACCAAGAACGTTATTCAGATGAGTCGTTAGAAGATTTATATAGTACTCTCTCTTGGCTTGGGATCAAATGGGACGAAGGTCCTATTGTCGGAGGACCTTATGGTCCATATGTTCAGTCTGAGCGTTTGGCTCTCTACCAGAAGTATGCCAAACAATTAGTAGATGAAGGTAAAGCCTATTATTGTTATTGTTCCTCAGAGCGTTTAGAGGCTATGAGAGAAGAACAACAAAAGAGTAAAAGTGAAAATCAAGGCTATGATAGACATTGTGCAAACCTTACTCAAGAGCAAAGAGCTGAATATGAAAAAGCTGGTATAAAACCAGTTATCAGATTCCGTGTTCCAACCGAAGGCAAAACAACTTTCCATGATATCTTGATGGGCGATATTACTTGCCGTAATCGTGATGTCTCTCCAGATCCAATAATATTAAAGAGTGATGGTTTTCCAACCTACCACTTAGCAAATATCATTGATGATCATATGATGAAAATTACTCATATTATGAGAGCCCAAGAGTGGATTCCTTCTGGCCCTCTTCATGTGTTACTTTATCAAGCTTTTGGTTGGGAAGTACCAACTTACTGTCACTTACCTATGGTTAAAGGTAAAGATGGTCAAAAACTATCTAAGCGCCATGGTGATACAGCAGTTAGAGATTTCAGAAAGAAAGGTTATTTACCAGAAGCTATCTTAAACTATGTCACTTTAGTTGGTTGGTCTTTAGATGGAAGCACTGAATTCTTTACTCGTGAAGAATTAGAAAAATGCTTTACTATGGAGAGTATCCATAAATCTTCAGGTACTTTCGATTACAAAAAACTCGATTGGTTTAACGGTATGTATATCAGAGAAAAGAGTGATGAAGAGCTAGAAGCTTTAATCTTACCTTATCTTAAAGAAGCTGGTTTTATTTCTGAAGAATATACTGAAGCTGAAAAAGAAACTGTAAAAGGTTTACTGCCAAGTGTAAAAGAACGTATGAAAGTCTTATCAGATTGCGTTCCACTCACCAGTTTCCTTTTTAAGGATGAAACTGCGACCGATAAAACTCTATATATTGCCAAAGGTATGGATGAAGCATCCACACTTGCCGCTTACAAAGCTGGACTTGATATAATATTACCAAATCTTAAAGCTGGTACAGCGTTTGAAACAATTGAAGAGCAGATAATGGAAAAGGCAAAAGAGATGGGAATTAAGGTTAATGGAATCTTCCAACCAATTCGTGTCGCTTTGACTTTCTCAACTGTCTCCCTCCCTTTAAAAGATTCTATTGCTTTATTAGGGTTAGAGCGAACTGAAGCACGACTTAATCGTGCATTAAAAATTTTAGAAGAGGTATAATTATGGCTGAAGTAACAATGGATAAAATTGTCTCTCTTTGCAGAAGACGTGGTTTTATTTTCCAATCAAGTGAAATATATGGTAGTTTAAATGGTGCATACGACTACGGTCCGATGGGCGTTGAACTTAAGAACAATATTAGAGATTTCTGGTGGAAGGAAATGACCAGATTACATGATGATATTGTAGGGCTTGATGCTTCAATCTTGATGCACCCTCGTGTTTGGGAAGCATCCGGTCACGTATCAAACTTCTCTGACCCAATGGTTGACTGTAAAGTTTGTAAGGCACGTTTCAGAGCTGACCAAATTGATTTGAATGCTCCATGTCCAAACTGCGGTAACAAAAATTCTTTTACCGAACCAAAAAATTTCAACCTAATGTTCTCAACCCATATCGGTGCTAATGCTGATGCTGCTTCCGTTGTTTATTTAAGACCGGAAACTGCACAAGGTATTTATTGTGATTTTAAGAACGTTTTACAATCTTCAAGAGTTAAGATTCCTTTTGGAATTGCTCAGGTTGGTAAATCTTTCAGAAACGAAATTACAACTAAAAACTTTATTTTCCGTTCTTGCGAATTTGAACAGATGGAAATGCAATTCTTCTGCAAACCAGGTACTGATGAAGAATGGTTCCCGTACTGGAGAGAGGAAAGAATGAAGTTCTATGGTAAGATGGGTATCAACCTTGACCACCTCAGATGGCACCAACATGGTCCAGATGAATTAGCTTTCTACGCTAAAGATGCTTATGATATTCAATTCTTATTCCCAATGGGCTGGCAAGAACTTGAAGGTGTACACTCAAGAACCGATTATGACTTATCACAACACCAGAAGTTTAGTGGTAAAGATTTAACCTATCTTGATCCAGAAACCAACGAAAGATATGTACCTTATGTTGTTGAAACTTCAGCAGGTTTAACTCGTAACGTATTGATGGCACTCTCTGATGCATATGATGAAGAACCAACTCCAGAGGGAGATGTTAGAACTGTTATGCATTTCCATCCTTTAATTGCACCTGTTAAAGTTGCAGTTTTACCTCTTGTTAAGAAAGATGGAATTGGTGATTTTGCTGCTAAACTTGAAAGACAACTTAGAGAAGATTTTACAACTTTCTATGATCAATCTGGTGCTATTGGCCGTCGTTACAGAAGAATGGATGAAATTGGAACTCCTTATTGTATCACTGTAGATTATCAAACTTTAGAGGATAATACAGTTACTATCCGTTTTAGAGATAGCATGAAACAAGAAAGAATCAACATTTCTAATTTGGTTCCATTTATTAATCAAGCAATGAAAGATTACAAAAGGGTATAAAAGTGAATAAAGCGTTACAAGTATTACAAGATAGAGGGTTTATCAAAGACTGTACAGATTTTGAAGGCCTCTCAGATTTGATGGATAAAGGTCCTGTTACCTTCTATGCAGGAGTCGACCCAACAGGTCCAAGTTTGCATATTGGTCACATGGTTCCTTTCTTTGCAATGCACCATCTTCAATTAGCTGGACACAATCCAATAGCTTTAGTTGGCGGTGGAACTGGATTGATTGGTGACCCTTCTGGAAAAACAGAATTAAGAAAGATGCTCACTCCTGAGCAAATTGCAGATAACTGTCGCCATATAAAATCACAATTGAGCACTGTTGTAGATTTTTCAGAACATAATAAAGATGGTATGGGAAAAGCTGTAATGGTGGACAATGCTGATTGGCTAGTCGATTTGAATTATATTCAATTCTTAAGAGATATTGGTAAGTACTTTTCTGTTAACCGTATGTTAACTTTTGAAGGTGTTAAACAAAGACTTGAAAGAGGTTTATCTTTTATTGAGTTTAACTATCAATTGTTACAAAGCTACGATTACTACATGCTTAACCAAAGAACTGGTTGTCGTTTACAAATTGGTGGTGCAGATCAATGGGGCAACATTGTTGCTGGTATTGATTTGGTTAACCGTATGGATGGACCTCAGTGCTATGGCTTAACCTTTAACCTCATTATGCGTTCCGATGGAAAGAAGATGGGTAAGAGTGAGAAAGGCGCAGTCTTCCTAAGCCCTGATTTATATTCACCGTATGATTTCTACCAGTATTGGAGAAACGTAACCGATGATGATGTTATTAAGTTTATGAAGATTTTCACTTTCTTAGACCTCGATGAGATTAAAGAATATGAAGATCCAAAGAGAAATATCAACGACGCTAAAGAGCGACTTGCTTATGAGCAAACTAAGATTGTTCATGGTGTTGAAGAAGCTGATAAAGCACGAGATGCTGCAAAGCAACTATTTTCTGGCGCTGGTAGCAAAGAAGGCATGCCAACTTATGAAGTTCAAGCTTCTGATTTACTCTCAGGCCTCGGTGTACTCGATTTATTTACTAAGTCAGGGCTTTGTGCATCTAATGGTGATTCTCGCCGTTTAATTATGCAAGGTGGTGCTGAAATCAACGGTGTAAAAGTTGTTGATGCTAAAAAAGTCATTACCAAAGCTGATTTAGATGAAGAGGGTGAACTTCTTCTTAAAGCGGGTAAAAAACGCTTTATACGAGTAATCGTGAAATAAATAATAAGGGACAAGCTTTAAAACTTGCCCCTTAATTTTTTATAGGTTAATTACTTTATTAACAGCTGTTTTTAAATTCTTAACGATTTCTTTCTCATCCAGCGTTTTTAGCTTTCCTCCGCTTAATAAGCAACGACCTTGACAAAATACTGTATCAACATTTGAGGTATCTGCAGAAAATACTATTGCAGAGAATGGGTTATTAACCGGGGTAGTATTAACTCTATCTAAATCTAGAATGGTAATATCAGCTTCTTTTCCACTTTCAAGTGTTCCTATTTTATCATCAAGTTTTAAAGCTTTTGCACCATTAATGGTGGCCATTTTTAGTACCTCATAAGGAGTTAACGCCATAGGGTTTTTAGTTGTTACAGTCGAAATTAAATTTGCTAAGTTCATCTCCTTTAAAAGAGAGAGATTGTTATTAGAGGATGCGCCATCGGTTCCAAGGGCAATATTAAGGCCATTTAGCTTATACTTTGCAATAGGCGCAATACCTGAGGCGAGTTTACAGTTGGAACTTGGGTTATGAATAATACTTACGTTATGCTCTTTTAATATTGCTAGTTCTTCATCTTGAATAAAGACTCCGTGAGCAAGGTAGGAAGGCGTATCGAAGAAATGTAGGGACTCAAGATATTTTACTGGAGTAAGAGAAAAATCTTTAATAGAGTCCTCTACTTCTTTAAAAGTTTCACTTAAATGAGTGTTTACCATGGTGTTGTTATCTTTTGCCCATTGTTGAGCAATTTGATAACATTCTTTAGTACAAGTATAGATAGAGTGTACAGCGGCATCGGTTCTAACTAAATCTGACGAGCCAATTGCCTTTTGCATTTTAGGATAGTTTTCACGAATACGACGTTTCGCCTCAATTCCATCTCCGAAGAAGGTCAAGCCTTGAACAGATCTTACACCGGCTTCTAAACTCGCTTTAATAGTTTGATCAGCATTGAAGTACATGTCAGTATAAGTTGTACAGCCGGATTTTATTAACTCAGCAAGTCCGGCAAGAGATCCTATATAAATTTCTTTATCAGTAAGTTTGTTCTCTATTGGAAAGATTTCATTAAGCCACGCTTGAAGCGTTGGTTGTGTGTCTTTGTAGTTTCTTAAAAGGGTCATCGCTAAATGGGTATGACCATTAACAAGCCCTGGTAGGGCAACTTTCCCGCTCATATCGTAGGTAATATCAGCTTTA
>CAYYEN010000228.1:0-5556 GCA_964470795.1 uncultured Spirochaetaceae bacterium
GGTAAAGTTTGAGTATATTTAAAATAACCATTTTGCTTTTCAAGTTGACAGTTAGCAAGTCCACCAACGATTTTCCCATCTTTATCAATCATTTCAACTTTTAGAGTAGTTGTTTCAGCTGGATAGTTGAGAGGCTCATAATAGTAATCTGCATCAATTTTACCTTCACCTACCAAGTTGTTTAATTCTAGAGAGATGGTATTTGCATCTGGGAGTAATTCGATTGCCTTTGAGCCATTAGCAAGTTCAACATCTAAGCTGTTGAAACCCTTACCACTTAAGGTGTATTTACCAATAGGTAGATCTTTAAAAACTGCTTTATCGCCGGTGCAAGTTATAGTTTGTGTAATAGTAGACCCGTCAAAGGGGAACAAACTGGTCAAAGTAACTTCAACTTTTAATACTGAATCGGTACCAACATCAGGCTCGAAATCACGAGCTCTGGAATTGTTTAAGTTTACTGTCAAACTGGCAGTAGTTCCAGGTGTCTTACTTTCACAAGATGTAAACAAGGCTAAAATTAACAAAAGTGAAATCGTTAAAATCTTTTTCATAGAAACCTCCATTTTTTTTGCTTCTATATAACTAAGATGAGAATATTGAAAAGTATTAATATTTGACTTTTTTAGGTTTCCTTTTGATATTGCTAAAAATGTGATTTGGGACTATTAATTAGATATGATTACTATTAGTGAAAAACCAATAATTCTTCCCTTAGGTGTGTATTTATGGGGAACTAAAGAAGAGACGGAAAAAGGGCGTGTTGTTTTATCACGCAGTGGAACAGTTTTAAAGGTTTCCTTTAAAATTGAAGCTAAAGAGTTAAGACGTGAAGTCCTTGAGAATAATGGCAATGTGTATGAAGATAGCTGTGCAGAAATCTTTTTAAAAAAGACAGACAGCAAAGAATATTACAACTTTGAGTTTTCAGCTTCTGGCGCAATGCTAATTGGAAAGGGTGAGAATAGAAACGAGAGAGTCCGTTTAACTGAGCCGTATTTTAATAAGGTGAAGCGCAAGGTAACGGTAATTGAGAATACCAACTTAAGAGCAATATGGACGCTAGATATCGAATTAGACTTAGCCGATTTTGATTTAGTTAGTTCCACTCTTATGGGCAACATCTACCTTTGTGGAGATAAGCTTAAAGAAGTGGTTTTTATCTCACTCTTTGATATCGACATCCTACAACCAGATTTCCATCGTCCCGATTTCTTTGGCGAATTTAATTTACTTTAGCTAATAGGTACTCAAGCCCTTTATGAGCGAGAGTAAGCCCAAAAGTGGCAGTAATAGTTGGCATTGAGCCTAACATCGTTGAAGTTGGACAGTTTTCTCTGTTAGGAGGCTCTGGGGAGAAAACTACCTCAATGCTACTATATACTCCTAGTTTCTTTAATTGAGTTCGCACCGCTTTGGCTAAAGGACAACCTGAGGTTTTCCAAATATCAGCGACTTGGATTTTTGAAATATCTGTTTTTAAAGCAGCTCCCATGCTTGAAAAGACTTTTATATTGTTATCCACACACGCTTTTAAAAGTTCACATTTGCTTGTAACGGAATCGATGCAGTCGAAAACGACATCCATTCCTTTGATAATCTCTTCTACGTTGTCTTTATCTACAAAGGTATTAAGCGCTGTTACTTTGCATTCTGGATTTATGGATAATATTCGCTCTTTAGCAACCTCAACTTTGACGCGTCCTATGCTTTGATGCGTTGCAAGGAGTTGACGGTTTAAATTTGAAAGTTCAAATTTATCAAAATCTACTACAGTAATATCATTGATACCACAACGAGCTAATGGCTCTAAGGTAAAGCTTCCAACAGCGCCACAGCCAATAACTCCTACCTTTCTGTTTTGTAGTGCGATAAGTTGTTCATGCCCGATAAGTGCTTCAAGCCTTATATATTGACCATCTCTCATCAAGTTCTGCCTCCAATTGTTCAAATGTAAGGTGCTTTATTTTAGCAACTGTTTGATAAAGCGCCTTTAAAGTATTTTCTTGTTCTTCTCCCTGAGGTAAATCAGATTCTAAAAGAAAATCAAGAGTTAGGAGACGTTCAAAATCTTTACTTTTAAGACTTCGTCTACCTAAAGAAATTAACCCACCAAGCTCATTAAATTCTTTTGCAGTTTCATAGCTTCCACAAAAGCCGTGCCAAATTAATTTAAGAGGGGTGTATTGTTTGATTACACTCAGTGCTGTTTGAGTGGCCTGAACTATGTGTAAGCTGACAAGACCTTGTCTCTCTTTAGCAAGGTCTAAGCTTTGATTAAAAAACTCTATTTGTTCACTCATGTTTGGATATCTTTTATCAAGACCTATTTCTCCAATATTAAGGGTAGCTTTTTGCTTCAAAACGCTAAAAAAGAGTTCTTTATCAGTTTTGGAAAAAGGGGGAAGTAAGCCTATAGAAGCGTTACAGGAGATAGCTAAAGCATACTCCTCACTTTTTGAGGTGCAAATTAGTGCTTTTATCTTGTTATCTGGTAAATGGCAGTGGGCGTCAAACATGTAATAATAGTAACGAATTTATTTATTTAAATAAAGATTCTGTGTTAATATATACAATATGATAAACAGTTGGATTATTTCTCCAGAGATAGTGGCAATATTAGTAATGGTTGTTCTCATTGTATATGTTAGAGGCTCCCTCGATTCCCATAACCATAGAGACCAGTTTTTTTATTGGTCGCTTATTATTTCTGTAATAGTTACTGCTGTAAATGTGGTAGGGTGTTTTTTTATTGTAAATATCTTTGTGAAGCCTTTATGGCTTTATGATGTACTTCAGCATTTGTTCTTTTTAATAACGCCGTTAATGCCTTTGTTTATTGTAACTTACATATTTAGACACCTAAATGATAAGATGGGTGGAAATACTTCCTATAAGTATTATATTAGGACCTTGGTCGTACTGTACGTCCTTTATGCAACCTCAGTGTTGATAGACTGGATCTGCAACCTAGATTGGTTCTTTTCTATAACAGACTCAGGCGTTTATCTTAGAGGACCTTACAATTTCTTAACGGTGGTATTATCGATTGTGATGATTGTTGATGTTATCATCTTTTCTCTCGTCAATAGAAAGTATTTACCTTTTGCAATTAAAAAGATTTTTTCAGTTTTTGAATTGATATTTTTAGGACTGGTTTTAATTCAAGTCGCGTTCCCGAATGTACAACTTTCAGGAACTGCAGCAATGCTCGCTTTGTTAGTCTTTTATATGAACTTTCATTCTGTTGCTTTAACCACAGACTCGCTAACGAATCTTCCAAACTCAGAGCAGTTAAGCTCAATGCTGGCTTATTTAGTTAATAAGAATAAGAGTTTTTCAGCTATTACGTTAAATATCAAAGGTTTTAAACGACTGAATCAACAATATGGATTATCCTTCGGCGATAATATACTAAAAAAGATCTCGGATCGGTTACAAGAACTGCCTAATGCTATTTTGATTTGTCGTTTTAATAACGATAGATTTGTTATCTTAGGGCCGAGTAGTGATAATGAAAAATATGAAGAATTCTTTGAAATTTTAAATTTAAAGTTAGAAGAACCGTATGAGATGGATGAGTTTAATTTTCCTTTATTCTTGGAGTTTGAAATGGTTAGTCTCGATTCTCCTCAAATTGCTAAGAATGTGGATGAAGTGATAAACTTAATCTCTTATGCAATATCACTTCCGTCCTTAAAATATGCACCGATAAGAGAGAATTCTCACATTTATTATTTAAAGTGTGATGAGAACATTCAAAACCTGATATATCGAAAAGAATATGTTTATACTGTTTTAAGTGATGCACTAGAACATTCCAAGCTTCAATGTGCTTATCAACCGATTTTCGATATTAATGGTAATTATTCCGGTTTGAGTGAAGCGCTTGCAAGACTTTATGATGAGAATAATAATACCTTTATACCTCCTTTTGAATTCATTCCAATTGCTGAGGCAAATGGTTTGATTAATAAAGTAGGTAAGATAATCTTATTAAAGGCTTTAAACTTGATTTCTGAAGAGATAGGAAAAGGGCATCCTGCACCAGTAATCTCTATCAACTTCTCTTTCTTGCAATTCTATAATGCAAACTTAGTAGATGCAGTAATTGATACAATTAAAGCCTTTGATATTCCTCGTGGTTCGCTGAGAATAGAAATTACTGAAAGCTATATCAATACCGGTATCAACATTCAAGAGATGATGAGTCGTTTCATTGCAGAAGGCATTACTTTCTATATTGATGACTTTGGTACCGGCTATTCTTCTTTTGATAGACTCTTTAAATTGCCTTTTGAAAAAGCTAAATTTGATAGAGAAATTTTACTTGCTGTTAATGAGAATATTTGGACTCGAAAGATGGTTGGTAACATTATAAAGTCATTTAAAGAGTATGGGCTTAAGATTATCTTTGAAGGGGTAGAGACAAAAGAGCAACTTGCTGTAATTAAAGAACTTGATGCTGATTTCATTCAAGGTTATTACTTCTCTTATCCACTTTTAGAACAAGATTTTAAGAAATGGATTGACAAAGAAAGTCACAAATACTAAATTGACCTAGTTACCATCTTTTGGTAGTATGGTATAAGCCTCTTTATCCGTTTTGTATGAAACGGATCATTTTAGTCCGCAAGGAGGAACTCGATGAATAAATATGAGTTCACTGTCATTTTTGACACTGACGAAGAAAAGACAAAATTAGGTCTTGAATTCGTAACTGGTCGTTTTGAGAAGTTCAAAGCAGAAGTGACCAAACAGGAAGATCTCGGTGTAAAAACACTCGCGTATCAAATTAATAAGAATGATAAAGGTCATTACGTTTATTTCGAATTAGACGCTGACCCTGAGACAATTAATAAAATGTCTCATGATTTTCTTCTCAATGGTAATATCTTAAAGTTTTTGTTTATTAACCCAGAAAATTAACTTTCTGGAAGGGAGGTCTAAATGGCTGTAGATATGAATGTAGTAGCTATTCTTGGACGTTTAGTTCGTGAAAGTGATATCAGATATTCGCAAGCTGGAGGAGCTGTATGCCGTTTTTCTATAGCAGTGAACCGAAGAAAGAGGGTCGGGGATCGTTGGGAAGATGAAGCAAACTTCTTTAACTGTGTATATTTTGGTAAAGCTGCCGAAGCTGTAAACCAATATCTTACGAAAGGTCGTCAAGTTTCCATTGTTGGAGAATTACACCAATCAAGATGGGAACAAGATGGACAAGCTCGCACTCGTGTGGAAATTTTTGTAAATAATTTAACTTTACTTGGAGGAAATAACCAAAATGGTGTTTCTAACAATGGTCAAAGTAGTAATTATCCTAGAACTTCTACAACAACAAACAGAATACAACCTACACCTTATCAGAACAATGTCCCAAAACAAGCGGCTCCTACAGCTCCTCAAGTTGTAGATGTGGACCCCTTCGTAGGTATGGGACCTGAAAGTTTTTCTGATGATGAACAAAATGTTCCATTTTAATTAGGAGTAAAAAATGCGTGATGAAAACGATGCCATGAATGGCGATATGATGGATAAAGGAGCTAAGGACAAGAA
>CAYYEN010000229.1:0-5555 GCA_964470795.1 uncultured Spirochaetaceae bacterium
TGCCAACGCTCATTCTGATAAGATTCTGTAACACCTTCTATCTCAAACAAGAGGCGCTTGATAACATCCATTGCCAGTTTTCTGACAAGCTTATTATGATATGACTGATTGTAATAATTTCTAAGACAGTTATAGCATGAAGTGTTTTCATCACAGCACTCTTTACTTACCTTTTCTAATCCAGCCTTAAGCGAACTTACAATTGCATCCTTGCTAAGTAACCTCTTAACATGACCTGCACCGCCCGGTACATTATCATAAAGTAAAATATCATAACTCTGCATATCCAGATTAAGTTCCAACACACCATCAATATCTGTTCTTTCAATGCCTAAAGCAATGCTTACACCCTCAAGGAAAGCATATAAGAATGACAATGCCTGTGGGAAGCTCACCTTATCAACTGAGTCCAACATAGGTATCGTAAATCTAGCAACATCAGTCTCAAACTTATGACCTAAGCGGATATATTCAAGAGTATCATTTCCGCAATCATACTGTTTAAAATTCTTATGTGTTTTTAATGTTTGTGGCGTCTTTGGTCCATGTTTAACAATATCACTATAGCCACATTCAGGACACATATAGAATCCTGATTTATTCATAACTAGAAGCTCATCATCACTGCTTGTTTCAACGCCCATAGTATTACCAATTACTAATCGTTTTTCATCGGTTTTACCACCACCAACATATGTGACTTCGCCTGCATATGATCTCTTAGGTTTCAGACGTGTACTCTCTTTTGTTTCTCCACTCTTAAATCCGTTACTTGGCTCAATATAGTATTCTGCTGCCTCTGTACCAATATCCTGACCGCAATACTTACATTTAGCCTCATCTCCCATACTTAAGAAGATGTTAGTTTTTCTACAAGTAGGACATGTTACAAACCAATTCTTTGTAAACTGGGCGTTCTTCTTGAGTGTAATGTATTTAGATGTGTATTTATTTTTATCAACTATAACTTCAGAGTCTGGTGCATATTCAGAGATAGCAACCTTAAGATCTCTACTCATTGCATATTTGTTTATCGGCACACCATTTTCATATACCTGAAGATCAACAACATCTACAGGGAAACCATATTTAGGAATAACGCAATACTTTGATAATGACTCTAAAACATCTTGCCTTTTTAAATTCTCTATTTGTTTTTTATAGTAATCTGAATCAGAACCACGATCTTCTTTTAGAGCCTGTTCCTTTGCCTTCTCATATTCCTTGATCATCTCTAAAATTGATTCTACAAAATGAGCCATCTTTTCATCTTCGCCACCCATTTCATCAATCCATTTAAAGTTTCTATATTCATCGTATTGCGATTCAGGAATAATCTTCTTGTTAATGTATTCATTCAAATCTGCAGGATGCGAAAGCATATACTGTTTGAATGATTCTGTACCACCATTAATAACTAATGCTTCCAAGCTTTTAAACATTTCTGGATTTAATCTGAAGAAATACCCTAAACTTGTAGCCATCAAGTGCCTTACTATTATTTTCTTGTTAAGAACATTAAAACAAGGTGGATTGATCACACCTGAAATCATCTTTTCAGGTTCAGAAAAGTATGTATAGTCGTGTGAACCTGTTCCACAATATGTAAGAATATATGCTGCACTATCTTTTCTTCGACCTGCACGACCAGCTCTCTGTACATAGTTAGCTGGTGTAGGAGGTACATTTCGCATGAATACCGTCTCAAGTCCACCTATATCAATACCCATTTCAAATGTTGTTGAACAGCTAAGGATATTTATTTTCTTGTTCTTAAAATCAATCTGATATTCCTTAGCCTGCTTTCTTTCAAGCTGAGCTGTATGCTCCTGAATTACGATACTTTCAATCTTCTTTTCCTTATACTGGGTACGATAAAAGTTTGTGGCTAATGCCTCATCAGGATTAACCTCTGATAAAGTACCTGTACATTTATCCTGTGTACATTTACCTCTAAGATTGTAAGGTGTCAATCTTCCGCATTTGCTGCACTGGTAAAATTTAGAAGTTTTATAGTTTTTAATTACATATCTGCTAGCATCAATCTGGTAAGCATCTTTCTTTTCATGCTTATGTAATATCTTCTCACTTCCAGCAGCTTCACTTGCCTGAATCAATAGACTAAATACCATTTCAAGCGTGTTCTTTGCCTCTTCAGAGGTGCATCCAAATACAGTTTTTACGTATCTCACAACCATATTCTCCTCACCTTTGACTGGCAAGAAACTTCTAATTCCTTGAGTTGTTTTAGGACAGTTAAACATTACATAGTTGTTAAATCGTCTGTATTCCAAAATATCCTTCTTTTCTTCCGGAGTAAGTGTTGACTTAACATAGTTTATAGCAGGAGTCACCTTAAAAACACCCAAAACAACCTGCATCAAAATGTTAAGCTCCTCCTTATTCATTTTACAATTATATTGTGCAAATGCCTCCTCTATATCCTCATCAGAGAATTCATTCAAGATTTCATGAATATCTAAATCAAAGAAATATAATCCTAGACCTTCACCATCATAAGCACCATCCACTCGTAACAAATCTACAAGAATAGCAGCCCATGCATTTTTGTGTGAGCCCATATCATTTTGAAATAAATCTTTTGTTTTTATCGACTCTGTTAGATATGAAGCCAATTCATCAACGCCCATATTCTTATATCCATTTTGAACTATCATCTCCCAAATTAAACGCTTTCTAAGCATCCTGACATGATTTGCATCAAAGAATACTGCTGCGAAACTGGCCTGCTGTCGACTATCGGAAAAAGCTAGATACTGTTTAACTTTTTCTTCTTTAGGGGCCCCCACAACCATGCTCATTGGCTTAAGCGAAATCTTTTTTACTTGTTTTGTTTCCTGATCTCCCTCATCAATTGCCTCATAAAGCATCTGTGCTATGAGCGCAGTACCTTCGTCTTTACCCATATTAAGAGCCTTGACAACACCAGATTTACCTTTGTTTCCGCAACAAGGACACTGCGCAATATTGTTGTAAATTGAATCTTCTTCATTTGCTTTTTCTTGCATTACGCGATAAGCAACAAATCTATAAGCATCTCCGCATTGACATTTTTTAGCATTCAAATTGCCTGCAGCATGAATCTCTCCGCACTTGGCACACACGCTATATTCTTCAAGGATTTCTTTGTCAACTTCTTCCTCATTCACAGCATTTTCAAGAAGGAAATAATCAATCTTTACATACTGGTCGTTTCCATAATTTTCATATATATCGATTTCTTTATTCTGAAGAAGGTAATCCATCTGATCATCTTCGCGACGTTGGATTTTTCCGATAATGTAAGGTGAATTACAATAACGACAGTTTCCAACTTCAAACGCTTTCATACCATCAATTTCATTTGTCTTTGTAAGGCTAAGCTTAGACTCTTTTCCATAAGTAATATATGCACCAGAAAGAGGACGCACAAATGAATGGTATTTTAGATCGAATAATCCAATACCATCTTTCTCGGCAGCATTAATGATATCAATCAAAGCAATTAATTCCTCTTTTGACATATATTCATAAAGCTCATTGTGAAGGACGTTAAAATCTTTACTGCCTGTCTTTAATATTCCACTAAGAGAATGAACATTTTCATCTCTTGAAAGTAATTCGAACAATACCTCTCTAACGCTTGTAGCATTACAAGCATAATATTTGCCAGCAATATTTTTGACTTCATCTAAAGATTCCATATTATCTTTGATAGCTTGATAGTCATTTCCAGCAACTCTATATACAGGACTCTCTTGCAAAGGAATTCTCTTTGAAAAAATGATATCTCCAATCTCATATTCAGCGGATGTTAAACTCTTTGCAAACTTTATAATATCTGCTTCTGATTTACCCTGTTGCCCCAAAGTCGCACTAGTAAGAATAAACTGAGGACGTTTAGGAGCTAAACCTGTAAGTCTCCTAAGAAGAAGAGATAATTCAATACCAAGTGAACCATTATATGTATGAGCCTCATCTAATACTACATACTTCCAATTCTGTAATCTCTGCTCTTCAAAAATTGAATAATCATTAGGGCGAATAAGCAAGTATTCCAACATGGAATAGTTTGTAAACAGAAGATGCGGTGGATTCTCACGAATTTCCTCTCTGGATACCAATTCGTTATCTGGAATTATCACATCATTCTCTTCACCCAATTTCTTACGTGTATTTGCAGTTGCCTTTTCTGGCGTATCTCCTGTAAAGAAACCAAATGTAATCTCCGGACAATGCATTAATACCTTTCTAATACGATCAATCTGATCATTGACTAATGCATTCATAGGATAAAGGAAAATAGCTCTAACCCCCACTTCCTTATTTCCTTTTTCAACATCAAAAAGCAAATCATTCAAAATTGGATACAAGAAACTTTCCGTTTTACCAGAACCCGTACCCGTTGTGATTATCGCACTATGTCCTTTTCCGATGGTACGGATGGACTCTTCCTGGTGCGAGTATAAAGGTCTTGTAAAATTTATATCATCTAATCTTTTAAATGATTTGCATACTACGCCTTCCTCAATTAATGACTCTATGTTTTTTCCTCTTTGAAACGGAAAGCTTAAATCTACATATGGTCCCTTGAATAGTTTTTCTTTTTCTAACTGCTCAACAAATAACTTTTGAAGATGGCTTTTGCCAAATTCAAATGATGATTTCAAATACTCTTTATATTTATTGTCTATATATTGAGATCTCTCAATCGGATTCAGTTTCTTCACTGTTCATCTTCCCCCTTCATGCTAATAGTATATAAGAAAATATCTGGTGCAGTCGGATGATCCATAGAATTCATTATTCCTCTATGTTCCATATCAAATAATAATCCGTCACCTTGATTTGTCATATAAATATCCATCGTACCATCAATTACATCACTGCATATTTCAACTTCTACAGGATTGATATTGTAGAGGAAAAAATCTCCTTTATAAGACTTACTGTATATCTGCCCTTCAAATAATCCATCCTCTGCATCAATCACATCTGTTAACTTCAAAAAATACTTATTAAAGAACCACTGTTTCTCGACAAATTCTCCTCGAATAACCTGATTGAAATAAGCCTCTGTTATCTTAAACGACCTTCCAACAAAGTCCTCCATGGCATAAAAAGTTTTATGTTCTTCTAACAGCAATGTATTCTTCCTAAGCTGCAAAATCTTCGTTTTTTCATGGAACTGGAATGTGTATTCCTGAAAAGATTTAAAGTTGGTAAGCGTACTTGTTTGACCACTTTCTAATAGCTTACTTGTTAATATTTTCTCTCCTGCCGAATTAAACAATTCGTAAAACACCTTGTTTTTACCATGAAATACTGGTGTAATTGTGACCTTCTTTGGATCATCGAAACACAATATCTCTGTTTTCTCTTCGTCAATAATACACTTGTTATAACAATGCACTGCATATTTAACTTTACCATTTGCAGTAAATGCCAGTGTTACATAACGGTTTCCATTTTTGTAAGATGTCAAAAAGAAAACTGAAAGTTGTTTATAATATCCTCTATCTATTAATTTTATATCGTCCTCTGCCAATGTTCCG
>CAYYEN010000230.1:0-5547 GCA_964470795.1 uncultured Spirochaetaceae bacterium
AAATCAAAATAAGGGAGTACATCAATTTTATTGATAATTACAATATCACAAACTATAAAGATTAAAGGGTATTTTAAAGGTTTATCATCCCCTTCAGGGACACTTAAGATCATAGCATTCTTTACCGCTCCGGTATCAAATTCTGCAGGGCAGACAAGGTTTCCAACGTTTTCAAGGATTACAGTATCAAGTTCAGAGGTACCAAACTCTTCTAAGCCTTGTCGAGTCATATCGCAATCGAGGTGACACATACCACCGGTGTGTAGTTGGATTACTTTTGTATTCGTCTCAGAAATAGTTTTCGCATCCACATCTGAATCGATATCAGCTTCCATGATACCAAGCTTTAACTCATCCTTGACTCTTTCAATAATCCCTTTAAGAGTTGTTGTCTTTCCAGAACCTGGAGAGGACATCAAGTTTAAAAGAAACAAGTGTTGTGCTTTCAAATCTTGTCTCAGAATATCTGCCCTTCTATCGTTATCATCAAAGATACTTCTCTTAATTTCAATTACTCTATATTTATCCATGTCAAACTCCTCGTGGTAATACCACGATTAATCTTTACATGGTTAAATTGAGTTGTCAAGGATATTTACTAATACTTAGAGAAAAGTTTTTAGATTTTATGTCACTTTTAAATCATCATATTAGCTGGTAAAATGTTAAAAAAAAACACTACCCTCCTTTTATAAACTATGTATAATGAATCCATGATTAAGGTTTTTGTAGTAGAAGATGAAGAAATAATTCGAAAAAGTATTATAAAGAACATTCCTTGGGAGAAAGAAGAATTATCCCTAGTGGGAGATGCAAGTGATGGAGAACTTGCTTTTTCTCTAATTGAAGAAACAAAACCTGATATCTTAATAACTGATGTAAAGATGCCTTTTATGAATGGGCTAGAACTTTCAAGATTGGTTAAAGCAAGCCTACCTAAAATAAAGATTATTATTCTTTCTGGTTATAGAGAATTTGAATATGCTAAGCAAGCTATTGAAATAGGGGTTACTGAATTCTTGTCTAAACCTATAACTTCTCATCAACTGCTCGAGGTTATAAAACGAGTCAAAGCTGAAATTGAAAAAGAAGCTGTAAAAGAAAATCTAACAGAAGCACTGGATTTACAAAAGCGAGTTGCAAGAGATCAATTCTTAGACAAGATTCTTATCCAAGAGCTACCTATCTCGGAGTTGATAACTAAAGCGACTGCACTTAATCTTAATATCATTTCTCCTTTTTATACTATCTTGTTATGTAAACCTATGATTATCTCCTCCGAGCCTGATAGTTTTACCCAGGCAGCAAAATCGACAGATACTATTATGAATCTCTTTGAAGATAGCGATAGTATCATTCCCTTTAACCGAGGCTTTGATGGAGTTGCACTCTTAATCAAGGGTAAAACAAAACAAGAGCTTACTTGCACTATAAAAGTTACAAGTGAACAAATAGAACAGATTTTCAAGTCCTTTAATGCTATCAACTACTTTGGAGCTATCGGTTCTATTGAAAACAGAATCTCTCAAATTTATAAATCTTATCAGAGTGCTAATAAAGCCTTTTCTTATCGCTACTTTGCTCAATTGAATAATATTACCTCTGATGAAGAGCTAAAAGAGACAAATGCGCTAAAGATACAAAACCCTAATGCTTTTAATTGGAACCTTTTAGAAAATTTTTTCTTAGTTGGAAAAGCTGAAGCTATTCCCCCCTTTGTAGAGCAATATTTAAAACGCTTTGGCGATGAAGAGACAACTAACAACCTTAAGAACTACATCATAAATAATGTTCACATTTGTGCACTAGCGTGGCTTACTAATCAGAACTTACCTGTCGAAGAGCTTAAGAAATATTGCTATTGCGCTTTCGACAACACCCTTTCTTTAAAAGAAACGGTAAGTAGCATGATAGCTATTCCTATCAAAGAGAAACAAAATCTAATACCAATTGCGCCTCAAATTCTCAAAGCACAAGCGTATATAAAATCGCATATCAATGATTATGGTATCAACCTGAATTGCGTTGCAGATTTCATCAATATGAGTCCTAATTATTTTTCCACCCTATTTTCTCAAGAGACAGGACAGACCTTTATTGAGTATTTGACAAAGTTGAGAATCAACAAGGCGTGTGAACTACTAACCACCACAAACCTTAAACCTATAGATATCTCCTTAGAGGTGGGATACCAAGATTCTCATTACTTTAGTACCCTCTTTAAAAAGGAAACTGGTTGTACTCCAAAAGAATATCGCAACAAATTAACAGATAATCACACAATAGAGTAACTTATTATGAAAAACAAAAACTTACTGCAACGACTTAATAAGAACTTATACCTTACAATCATTCCAGTTTCCTTTTTCTTTATCCTCATGTTAGTGAGTTTAATTTACACAACTGTTTCCTATGATAAAATTGTTAAAAATATAACCGAGGCTAACAACTACTCCATCAGATTTAAAGAGCAGATAGACTATGCAATGTATCGCAGTATTATCAATGGTAGTTTAATTGATGAGCTTCAAGAACGATTTCCAAATGATGAAATCGTTAATCCTTATGAGGTCATTGAAAACACTAGAAAGACTTTTACCGCCTTACAATCTAATTCGTATACTCAAAACCTTGCTATTATAAAAATCATCTTAAGAGATTTAAACAACTTGGAAAAAGCGTGCAAAAAGATTGAGGCAAATGTTACTACCCCGGGTCACTACACAGAGAACATGAACTTGCTAGAGCTTAACGTTTATATTCTAACTGAATTGATTCAAGAACAGATTCAAGAATACATCCACTATGAAGCCTTAAGTTTGAATGAACTGAGAAGTAAGCTTTACAACTTCAACTTCAGTCTCGATTTTCTCTACATAATTCTATTCATAATTTATCTAGCTTTTGCCACTTGGTATCACAAGAGAATGATGAATTCCATTACGCGCCCTATAAAAGAGCTAAAATTTGCAGCAGAAGAGATCGCTCAAGGTAACTTCATCCTTACCACACCAGTGAACTACGATGAAGAGTTAGCAATCTTTGCTCGCTCTTTTAACCATGCAACGACACAGATTCAAGAGCTAATTAAGAAGACTAAAGAAGAGCAAGAACATCTAAGGGATTATGAGTACAAACTATTTCAGGCCCAAATTAATCCACACTTTCTCTACAACACCCTCGATACTATCATCGCTCTTATAGAAATTGATGATAAAGAGAATGCCCTTGCTATGATTACCCACCTGTCAGACTTCTTTAAAACGATGCTCTCATCTGGTCGTGATGTAATTACCATCCAAGAGGAAAAAGAACATATATTAAGCTATCTTGAAATTCAACGTATTCGTTATCAAGATATACTTTCCTATTCAATAGATTTCCCTCCAGAGCTCGTGCAATACAAAATCTTAAAGCTTACCTTACAGCCTTTAGTAGAAAACTCCCTTTACCATGGAATAAAGGAAAAACGAGGAAAAGGCTACATAGCAATTAAAGCTGAAATTAAAGAGGATTGTATTCTCTTTACCGTTTCAGATAATGGACGTGGGATGAGCAAAGAAGAACTAGAAAAACTAAAAGTTGATATTCAAATCAAACCGGAAGACCAAAAGAAGAGTTTTGGACTTTACAACGTTCAACAACGACTTGTTTTAAAGTATGGAATTGGATATGGAATTAATTTTGAAAGCATATTAAATGAGGGAACTATTGCTACTGTAAAAATTCCAATTAACAAATAAATCTGAAAATATTTACTAAAACGTAAAATATTCTACTTTTAGAAAAACTTATTCTTACAATTCTTAAAATATTCAGCTAAAACAGAGTAAAAGCCTCTCTTTCAGATATCAGTTTTTGCCATCAATACTGAAAGTACAAAAAAAAGGAGTTAAAAATGAAAAAAATTTTAACATTGTGTTTAATTGCTCTTATCGCATTAACTTCAGCTTTCGCAAACGGTAAAGCAGAAGCACCTACAGCTACTGCAGAAAAATCTGAAATTGTTGTTGGTTATGCACAGGTTGGCGCTGAGTCAGATTGGAGAACTGCTAATACACAGTCTTTCAAATCCACTTTTACCGCTGCTAACGGTTATAAATTAATCTTTGATGATGCTCAACAAAAACAAGAGAATCAGATTAAAGCTATCAGATCCTTCATCCAACAAGATGTTGATTACATTGTAGTTGCACCAGTTGTTGAAACCGGTTGGGAGACTGTGTTACAAGAAGCTAAAGATGCTGGAATTCCTGTTATCCTTTCTGACAGAATGATGGATGTTTCAGATCCTTCTCTCTATACATGTTGGGTTGGCGGTAATTTCATTAAAGAAGGTGAAGATGCTGGTAAATGGTTAAAGTCTTACTTAGCTTCAAAGGGCAAAGGTAGCGATACTATTAACCTCGTAACTCTTCAAGGTACAATTGGTTCTTCTGCTCAAGTTGGTAGAACTGATGGTTTTGGCAACATCGTTAAGCAGAATTCTAACTGGAAGATGCTTGCAATGCAAACTGGTGAATTCACCCAAGCTAAAGGTCAAGAAGTTATGGAATCTTTCTTAAAGAACTACCCAAACATCGACGTAGTAGTTGCTGAAAATGATAACATGGCATTTGGTGCTATCGACGCTATCAAAGCTGCTGGTAAAACTTGTGGACCTAACGGCGACATCATTATCATTTCTTTCGATGCAGTCTCTGCAGCTTTCGATGCTATGATTGCTGGTGATTTAAACTGTGCAGTAGAATGTAACCCATTACACGGACCTCGTGTTGCTCAAATCATCCAAAAACTTGAAAACGGTGAAACTGTAGACAAGATTCAATATGTTGATGAAGCAGCTTTCGATACCTCAATGGATCTTAAAGCTATCAAAGCAACCAGACTCTATTAGTCCATTGCTTACTAAAAAGATGGGGAGTCAGCTCCCCATTTTTTATCTAAGGAGGTCTTTCATGGAAGAGAAGGTTATACTCACCATGCGCGGAATTTGCAAATATTTTCCTGGAGTTAAAGCTTTGGACAAGGTGGATTTTACTCTACAAAAAGGCGAGATACATGCCTTAATGGGAGAAAACGGAGCAGGAAAGTCCACATTAATCAAAGTACTTACTGGAGTCTATGAAGCAGAACAAGGTGAATTAAGAATAAATGGAATTGAAGGTACTGTTGTCAATCATAGTGTACAAGAGGCACAAGAAAGAGGTATTAGCACAGTTTATCAAGAGATAAACCTTTGCCCTAACCTCACTGTTGCAGAAAACATCTTTATTGGCAGAGAGCCTAAAAAACATGGCTTTATAGATTGGAAGACGATGAACAAAAAGTCTGACGAACTACTAAAGAGTCTAGATATCAATATCGATGTTACTGCTATTTTAGGCAATTTCTCACTTGCTATCCAGCAGATGACAGCTATAGCAAGAGCGGTAGATATGTCCGCTAAAGTGCTTATCTTAGATGAACCCACCTCATCCTTAGATGATGAAGAAGTTGCAAAGTTGTTTAAGATTATGAGACGGCTAAAAGACAGTGGTGTCGGTA
>CAYYEN010000231.1:0-5546 GCA_964470795.1 uncultured Spirochaetaceae bacterium
TTTTTTAATTCTTCTCTAAATACTTGTTTTGATATACCCTTAGCTTTAGCTTTTCTAATGTAGTCAGAACGAAGAGTTTCAAGCATTGAAGATCTCATAAGACGAGAAACATCTGCAAAGTAAGCAAAGGAAAGGGCTAAGGAAGGAAGAACTACTGTAATAATTCCTTTTCCTTCAGTAAACCAACCTGAAGTTGGAAACCAACCTAATTGCATAGAGAAAACATATTGCAATAACGGCGCAATTACAAATAACGGTATACTTAACCCTAGAGCCGCTAAGCCCATTGGAATATAGTCAAAGGCGGTATTTTGTTTTAAGGCTGCAAGAATACCTAACGAAATACCAAAGATGAGGGCAATGATAATTGCGATAACACCTAAGATGATAGAGTTTGGAATACTGTTGAATATTAAAGAGTTTACGTCGTGGTCCTTGTATTTATAAGAAGGCCCTAAGTCACCACGTAGGACATCAAATAGATAACGACCATATTGCTGAAGTACTGGTTCATTCAAGTGATATTTAGCTTCTATGTTTCGTTTTACTACTTCTGGAAGCGCTCTTTCTCCATCGAATGGACCACCAGGAGCTATACGCACAATAAAAAAGCTAAGTGTAATAATAATTAGGAGGGTTGGAATCATGCCTAATAATCTTTTTACTATGTATTTTGCCATATGTGTTCCTTTTTTTTGAATGTATTTGCATTAATTAGAGTTATGTAAAATATATACAATAATTTGAATAATAATACATAAATATAATAGTTGTGCAAGTCCTTAATATAAATTTAAAAATAAAAAAAATCTAGTATGTATAAAGAATATAGATTTAAAAGGAATATTAACCTAGCCAAGTTGAACCTTTTTCGTTAGGATAACACATGTGAAAACAATATATTTAGTTAGTTTAGGTTGTGCAAAGAATCAAGTTGATTCTGAAATTTTATTAACAATTGCCAAAGAACAAGGCTATCTCGTAGTAGAAGACCCAGCTTTGGCCCAAATCATCGTAATCAATTCCTGCGGCTTTATTGAAAGTGCAAAAATGGAATCGATAAATACTGTTTTATCCTATAGAAACAATTTTCCAAAAGCTAAAATTATATTAGCGGGTTGTTTAGCTCAGCGTTATATTAACGACCTTGAGATGGAAGAAGCTGATGTAATCTTTGGTAATCATGATTTGAATCAGTTTCCAACAGTGTTAAAGAGGTTGGAAGCGAAGGAAAAAGATATTAAACTGGCACCGGAGTACCCCGACCCAGACCGCGAGCGTGATGATAGAAGTATCCTTTTATCGCTTCCACGCTCCGCCTACTTAAAGATAAGCGAAGGATGTAACCACCGTTGTAATTATTGTGCAATTCCAATTATTAGAGGTCCTTTACGTTCTCGTCCTAAGGCTATGATTATTGAAGAGGCAAAAAGGCTAATTGCTAAAGGCATTTATGAAATCAACGTAATTGCACAAGATTTGGGCGCTTACGGTACAGATTTGAGTGGAGAAAGTCAATTTTGTGATCTAATTGAAACCTTAGCTCAGCTTGATGGAAATTTCGTATTACGAATGCTTTATATCCACCCAGATACTTTTCCTCGTCGCCTTATTTCGATTGTAAAGAATAATAAGAAAATTCTTCCCTATTTTGATATTCCTTTTCAACATGCAGACCCTACTGTATTAAAGGGTATGAAGCGGACAGGAAATCCTAAAATCTATTTAGGGTTGATAAATGAAATAAGATCAGCTCTACCTGAGGCTGTAATTCGTTCAACTATAATGTTAGGCTTCCCTGGAGAAGATAGAGCAGCCTTTAATACCCTAATAAGTTTTATTAAAGAGGCAAAATTAGACTGGATGGGCTCGTTCTTATATAGTAGAGAAGAAGATACAGTGGCCTACGATATGAGAGGGGAAAGAGAGCATAATAAAGCTCATAAATTAGCTTCTCTCTGGCAAAAAGAGTTAGAAGCTGAACAGAGTAAGATTACAGAGGCTCAACTTCAACGTTTTGTCTCTCACTCCTATGATGCTCTGGTAGAAGAGTTAATAGAGAATGAAGATTTAGCAATTGCTCGTATTTATTCACAAGCTCCTGAAGTTGATGGTTCTACTGTTATAATGGGTAGAGATATGAAGGTTGGAGATATAGTGAAGGTTGGTATTAGAATGGTTAGAGGTGTAGATTTAGAGGCAGTTAAGGTATGAGTGATTTGTTGTCGAGCTTGAATGAGCATCAAAGAGAAGCTGTTTTAGATTTTGAAGCACCGCTTTTAGTATTAGCAGGAGCTGGGTCTGGAAAGACAAGAGTTATTACCACCAAGATTGCTTATGCAATAGAGCAATTAGGCTATTATCCGTATCAAATTTTAGCGGTAACTTTTACTAATCGTGCCGCAAATGAAATGCGAACAAGGGTACAAAGCTTGTTGCCTGATTCAGATCTTACAGGACTTGAAATACGTACCTTCCACTCTTTTGGCGCTTACTTGCTTCGTCGCTATGGTTCTTTAATAGGTTTAAATGATAATTTTAACATCTATGATGATGAAGATAGCCTTTCTTTGCTCTCTAGTTGTTTTCCAGATGAAAATAAAAAGGATTTAAAAGTCTGCTTAAAAGAAATTGGTCGGCTTAAAGATTTAAATACCATAACTCAAGCAGACTTGAAAAAAGAAGAGTTTAAAATCTCATCTTTTTCCACGTTCTTTAACGCTTATCAAGAAGCGTTAGCAAGAACGGGCTGTGTAGATTTTGCAGATTTAATCATCAAAACTGATGAACTATTACAAACTAACCCTGAAATTAAAACTAAACTTAATAGACGCTATCGATTAATTTTAGTTGATGAGTATCAAGACTCTAACAGTGCACAATTCAAACTTTTATATGATTTATTAGGACCTAATACCCAGCTTTGTGTAGTAGGTGATGATGATCAGTCAATTTATCGCTTTAGAGGCGCTGAGATTAAAAACATCCTCGACTTTCCTCAAAGATTTGAAGGCACTCATACAGTTAAGCTAGAACAAAACTATCGTTCCACCGGTGCTATTTTAAAAATTGCTACCTCTGTTATTCAAAACAATAAAGGCAGACACAAAAAAACTCTTTGGACCGATAATGAAGATGGTGCTAAACCTATTGTTATCAATGCTAACAATAGCCAAGAGGAAGCGTCTAAGATTTGTTCAATTATCTTAAGGGACGGAAACTATAACAACACAGCAATTTTGTATAGAATGAACATGCTCTCTCAGTCCTTTGAGCAAGCCTTTTTGAGAAATCGCATTCCTTACAAGATTATAGGTGCTTTAAGATTCTATGACCGTGAAGAAATTAAAGATATGCTTTCCTGGTTTTCCTTGCTGTTAAATCCTAATAACCAAGTAGCGTTTTTAAGATTAATCAACAAACCTTCAAGAGGACTTGGTAAAAAGACAGTTGAAAAGTTAACCACCGAGGCTGTTAATTTAATTGAAGTGGTCAGAACTGCCGTTGCAACTAATGCTTGTTCTGGAAAAGCCCTAATGGGGTTAACTGCCTTTATGTCCTGCTATGATACTTGCTATAATGCAATAGATAGCAAAGTACCTTTTCAGGAGATACTTCCAATGCTATTAGATTTATCTGGACTTAAAGAATATTACCAAGAAGAAAAAGATGAAAATATTTCAAAAGCTCGTTTTGAAAACTTATCTGAGCTTGGTAACGTCTTAAAAGAAGTTGAACCAGGGTTTGAGGGTTTATCTAAATTCCTTGAAAACTTAATGCTCGATACCTCTGTTTTAGGCTCACGTAATCCCGCAGACCAAACAGGTGTTACTTTAATGACTATGCACAATACTAAGGGACTGGAATTTGAGAAAGTATTTGTCGTGGGACTAGAAGAGGGCATAATTCCTGGTGAAAAGAGCGTTGAAAATGCTGATATAGAAGAGGAGCGCCGAATCTTTTACGTTGCAGTAACTCGAGCTCGAAAAACGCTCTATCTTTCTTGGTCACGAAATCGTTCAAAATGGGGTGGTATGGTTGAAAGACAACTTCCCTCTCGTTTCTTAAAAGAAATACCAACCGAATGTTTAGCTAATGCGATAAATGAAGAAGCGGCTAGTTTCTCCTCTGTGTTTGGTTATAAACCAAGAACTGGTGGAACAAACAATAACTTCTTTATTCCATCTTATACACAAAAAGAAGTGCCTACCTATAAAATAGGTGACAGTGTTAGCTCGAGAGATTACGGAGTGGGTAAAGTAATCGATAAAATGATGAAGAATGGAAGAAACATGCTTAAGGTACAGTTTGAAGAGCGAACTGTAGTCTTTGATGCACTTTATTCAAAATTAGAGATAGTTAAACCTGTCTCTACTACTAGTTCTTCTTATAAAGTTGGAGACCGGGTTCGCTCTGCAGATTATGGCATTGGCATAGTTGTAAAGAAAGAGATGATGAGAGGTAAAGAAGTAATTGATGTGAAATTTGAAAGCAATACCGCTCGTTATAATACTGCCTTTGCCAAGTTAGAAAAGCTCTAAAGCTTCTTTTTGAAGTTTTATTAAAATAATGGAGAAAAAGTTAATACTTTAAACAATTTATGAATACAGCAATTTTATGGGATATTGAAAACGTTACCCCACCAGTTGGAACCAACTATATCCAAACCATCATAGATGCGCTATCTGAACATGATAGAATATCTTATGCAATGGCCTTTGGGGATTGGAACAAAAACAATATCAAAAATATTGCTTCTGAATTAGCCTCTAATAGCTTTGAATTAATACATGTACCGCAATCTAGAAAAGATTCTTCTGATATGTCTATGGTAGCTCATGGTGTTGAATTGATCTTTCAATTTCCACATATTGAGAAGTTTGTACTTATTACAGGAGATGCTGATTTTAGACCTTTATTACTTTCCCTTAGAAAATATGGTAAAGAAACTTTAGTAATCTGTGACGTGACTCGAAACGCTTCAGAAGATTTATTAAAGATGGCTGACTCTTTCTGGGATTACCGTGATGTTATAGATAATGATGATAATTCAGAGATGGGCGATGAGGATGTTCAAGACCAAGTAATGACTCGCTCTCAAGCTTATGAACTATTAGAAGACACTATCGATTATTTTCAAGTTGCCAAAAAGAAAGCAAATTTAGGTGCAGTTAAAATTAGAATGAGACTCTTTAATGCGAGTTTTGATGAAGCAAAACTTGGCTACAAATCTTACAAGAGTTTTATAGCTGATGCGATAAGACATACAAATGTGAGTTATAGTGAAGATAGTGATAACGTACTGGTAATGAAGAATAAAGGTAAGATAGCGCTCCCTGAAGTGTTTGCAAAGCTAGTTTACTCTTTAAAAGGAAAAGGCTGGGTGTTATTTACCGAAGCTGCAAAGAATGTCGATTATCACACCTACGGCTATACTAGATTCAAGAAACTTGCCTTAGATGCTGAAAAAAGAGGATTAGTACAAGTGCAAAGCAAAGGACTCGTTTGGTCTCTTAAGGTATTAGAAGACCTTTATTTGTAAATTT
>CAYYEN010000232.1:0-5519 GCA_964470795.1 uncultured Spirochaetaceae bacterium
GTTAGCAAGGATCTTAAAGACTTCTTTTTGTTCTTCTTGAACTCTTTTATTCTCAAAATTCTTGAATTCTTCTTTATTTATAACTGCATGAACTACAACTCCATCTTTTTTAGAATAGGGCTCTATAAAATATTCAATAATTGAAGTATCGATTTCTAAATCACGATATTGCGAGTATTGTTATGAAAACGAATTATGTGCTTCTATTGAATTATCATAGGTTTGTGATTCGCTAACAATCTTAATGTTCTTCAACCCATCAATTTCAGATAACACATTATTGTAGGCATCAAGTTTAGCAAGTTCTATATCATCATTCTTATTGTTTTACTAAAGCCGATACCAATATAATATAATCTGTCAGAATATAAAGTACTATCGAAAACAGGCTTAAAGCTTTGACAATAGACTGCCAAAAGTAGTTGTAATAATACGAATCCTAGAATAGTTTATTTCTTGGTCATGATATCAACACCTATTTTCCCTAATTTTTTGCTAAACATTAATATAAAACACAAAAGTTCCCTAGATTGCCCCACCATGATGAAATAACCCATATTATAAGCGGAAAAAGCAATATTTTGTACTTTTTTTATTTATTTGATAATATTTAAACAAAAGCCAACAAAAAAGAGGCCTTCTGTTTGAGAAGATAGTTAGCTAGGATAATTTTCAAGTGTTTTCTTAAGGACTTTTATTTTAGAAGCAAGTTCTATTTCATTAATAGAGGCATAAGTGAGAGAATAACGTCTCATCAACTTACTCTCTTTTCCATAGGGGTTGATAGCTCTTAAAGTACCATTTAGAAAAGAAACAGACTCCTTTTCTGTCAATAGGTCATCAAGGTAGAAACACCACTGAACTTGGAGCGCTTCTGTTGCTTCGCTTACCGCTTCCGGGTTCGCAAGAAGTGGAACAATTAGTTCAACTTTACGTACTGGCTCTATTTTAGAAGAAATACTAATGAAGGCAAACACAGACTCATCATTATATAAATAGCACCCATCAGAGGAGGAAGTAAGCTTCCCAAAGTGGAATTCTTCAAAGCCTTCTGAAGTTAGTAGCTCTTTAGAAAACGCCATCCAGAACTCTATCAAGCTTTGTCTTTCATTGGTTTGAGAAAGTAAATAAGCTATTATTTCTTCATTAGTTTTTAAGGCTAATGCTTGTCTAACAGCATTTAACATATCCTCATCTTCATTATTAGCAAGATAAGATAATAAAGCATGGGTTACACTACCCCACTTAGTCATTTTAAAATTAGGTTTATTAGAGTACCTGTTAATCTTTTCTAAAAGCTTGGCTGTATCTCCCTCAGATAACAACTGAGGGGAGGAGAAATCATCAGCATCTCGTAGGCGATACAATAACTGATGCGCATCATAAAAAGACTGGTCCGCATTAAGATAATAGGTATTGTTTAGCTTTTCAAAAGCAAGTTCATCAGTTAATTGTATCATCATATAAAAATTAAGCTCCCTCGATTTCTCAAAGGAGCTATTCCTTATTAAGACAGTAAAAGATCTAAGTCTAATTCAGCCATGATAGAAGGCATTGTACAACCCCAGTTTTCAAGAACTTGAGGATGAACTTCACCAAAGACACCAACAACTACTCCATTAACGGTAACTCTTGCAGAACGACCTGGAATAAAACGGGTATCATCTGTAGCAACTTCTAATTTATAATCTTTTCTTAAGAAGTACATCAAAGTCTGAATATAAGAAGACGCTTCGTTATAGCCTACTTGAGTGTCAGCCATTAAGAAACCAAGGTAATCACGAGTGGTGGTACCACTGTTATCACTTGCATCTTTAAAGCAAACTTTACCGACTTCAAAAATCTTATGAGGATATACAGCATGACCTGAAACACTCTCAGATTCCAACAAAGAAGGGAAAATAGAAGGTCTTACAACTTCAAAGTTCTCACTCATTGGGTTAGAAATAATTACACATTCTTCACCCTTGATATTCATATTATCGATGTATTCACGCTTTGAACCTAAGTAGTTATAAATCATTTCTTGATAACCAAGTCCCACCATTACATCTTTAACATGTCTTGAGAATTCTTCAACAGGAGATAATCTACCAATTGTAAAATCTTCAGGCATAACTGGTGCAAAGTTACCAAGTCCATAACCGATCATCAAATCTTCAACAACGTCAATTTCATGTAGGAAGTCGTTACGATATTCAGGAACAGTTACTACCACTTTTTCATCAGTTGCTTTACAGTCCATACCCATTTTCTTTAAAGCCTTTGTTGCATTTTCAGCATTAAAGGTTTCACCAAGAGTCTTGGTAGCAAAAGGAAGTGAACAAGTGATTTCGTCTTGGAAATAGTAAGGCACTACTAATTCTTTACCAAATTCAGTCTCATTAGAAAATTGAACTTTAACCGGTAAGATTTCAAAGCCTAAGTCTGCCATATCACAAGAGAGGATAGAAGCAGTTAATAAGAGGTTACTTAAGATAGGACCTGAAAGCTCAATAAATAAGTTCTCATCTCCAACTTCTACAGCTCCAAGTTTTGCGCTGTTGATAATTGGTGGGAAAGAAAGAGCATTGTTCTTATCATCATAAAGGTATGGGAATAAAGGTTTATCAGCAACGATATGTGCATATTCCTTTCCTTTAGGGTGCTTTTCACAAATTTCTCTAAGTGATAACTCTTCCTCCATTCCAAGTGGAACGAATTTAGTTTTATCAGGATCTACTGCAGCATAATGAACTGGGAAGTTAATTAAATTGGATCGGTAAATACCAAGTGCAATAGTTTTTCTTTTTCTACCATAGTTGTGGCAAAGTTTCTCTTGGCTCTGAATTAAAGTTAAAAGAATTTCTTCATCAACTTTCTTTCCACGAGCTGCGAAACCGATAGAGTAATCACGAATACCTAAAGCTGACTTATCATCTATAATCACACGATTAGCTGAATCTTTAAAATCTCCTTTTCTTGAAACGACCGGGGCTGTTGTAAAAGTGTGGGTCTCATAAGTGCGAATAGCTCTTGCAAGTCCTGCAGCTGACCATAAGTCAGGACGGTTAGTATCATTAAGCTCAAGCTTTAAAATATGATTTTCTACATCATGTTCATCAAGCTCAGCTTTAGCAACTGGTAAGATATCTACAAGTTCGTCATCGGTATATTGATGACCAATTAAACCATAAAACAATTTTTCTGAGGTTTCAATTTTAGGCATTAGTTTCCTCTCCTCATTCTTACAGAATCGATATTAGGGGTGAAAAGTTCACGAATATCATTTAGTCCTAAATGCATGAGAGCCATACGGTCAATGCCCATACCCCAAGCTAAAACTGGAACATCAATACCCATTGCTTTAGTTACTTCAGGACGGAAAATACCAGAGCCACCTAATTCAAACCAACCCAATACTGGGTGTTTAATATGAACTTCGATAGAAGGTTCTGTGAACGGGAAATAACCTGGTACATATTTAACTTCTTCAGCACCTGCAATTTCTTCTGCGAACATCTTTAAAAGCCCTAACAAATTCTTTAAGTTAACATCTTTGCCAAGTACGATTCCTTCAGTTTGATAGAAGTCTGCACCGTGAGTTGCATCAACTTGGTCATATCTGAAACAGCGTGCAATACCAAAGTATTTACCAGGTACTTTTGCTTTAGAAAGCTGGTGAGCAGATAAAACTGTACCTTGGCTTCTTAAAACTTGACGACGAGTAAATTCATGATCAAAGGTATAATTCCAGCCTCTAGAACCGGTATCCCAACCATTTTCATGAGTCTTTGCAACATTGTCTAACCAAGGTTGCTCAATACTCTTACAGTGTTGAGGATCTTTTACATAATAGACATCGTGAATATCTCTAGCTGCGTGAAACTGTGGCATAAAGAGTGCGTCCCCATTCCAGAATTCATTCTCTACAAGTGGACCATCAAACTCTTCAAAACCTAAAGAGGTAAGCTTATTCTTAACCCATTGTAGGTAATCTGCATAAGCATTGTGACGACCTGGGATTAATCTTGAAGTTGGAGAGACAAGGCCATAAGGACGGAAAGTACCTTTTTTCCAGTCTCCATTTGCAAGCATTTGAGGTGTCAAAATACCAAATTCTTCACCAGTAATATTTGCTTTTAAAAGAGCTTCTTTTGCTTCTTCGCCTACAGAAGTTAGACGATAAACAATATCTTCTCTCTCGCTCATCTTGAAAGGAGAAGTGGTAGCACCTCTTTTCTTTGCCATCTTAGCAATCGCTTTCTTTTCATCAGCAGTTAAAGATGCTTCTAATAAAGGTTCTGCCATTGCTCTCTTTAAAAGAGTTGCTTGAGTTAATACTTCCTGTGGTAATTGCTCACTTAAAGTCTCAGCTTTACGATCACTATTTAAAGCAGCTACTTTAGCGCCAGAGAGCGCACCAAAAGCTGAACCTACATCACTTTGTTCCAAACCAAGTTCACTTGCAATTTCCGGTAGTGTATGAGGGCCGTTTTTAAATAAAAATGTAAAAATTCTCTCAGCAGGTGTTCCATTCTCCGCTTGCTCGCGACCAACTGGGGTCAATTCAAATAACACATTCTTTGTTCGGCTGATTTCTTCTAAGCATCCTTTAGCTTGTAACCAGGAAAACGCTTGGTTACATTGTCCCACTTTATAATCAAGTGAGGAAATAAGTATATCAGCTGTAATATCAGAATTTGGATTTACAAACCTCAATAACTTAACTTCTAAAGGGTGTAGATTCTTTACATCAATATCCATAACCTACTCCTATAATTTCTATGTATGCAATTGCATTGCATTATTATAGGAATAATCATAAAAAAATAAAAGTAGGCAAAGGGTCGATTTAAACTTTTATCTAGCAAAAAAAACTAGCAATTGCGTTTAAAATCTCCTCCGATGAAGGAACTGAACTCTTTTCAAGCTTTGGAGAAAACGGAATTGGATAATTTTTTCCACTCAATAAAGTTGGTACAGCTTTTAACGCTTTAAAACCTTCCTTATCAGTACTTACTTTTGAAATTACCATTTCCCCTACAGAGCCAGATTGTGGATTGTCTTGAACAACTAGTAATCTACCTGTCTTTTTAACGGAAGTTAGCACACATTCCTCATCCCAAGGTTTAATCGTACACAAGTCAATAACTTCTACATCATAATCTTGTTGCTCTAAGCTCTTTAATACCGTAGAGACTGCATGCGAGTAGGAAACAATTGTTAAAGAGCTACCCTCTTTTAAAACTCTGGCTTTTCCAAGAGGCCAAACAACCTCATCCTCCGGTATTTCACCAAGCTGTGAATAAAGCGCTTTGTGTTCAAAATAGAGTACTGGGTCTTTTACTTTATCAGAGGCAATTAACATTGCTTTTGCAGACCATGCATCAGAAGGCGCTACTATAATTAAGCCGGGAATATTTAAAAACATGGTTTCAAGTGATTGTGTATGCTGTGCACCATGTCCTGTTCCAGAGCCTATAGGAGCGCGATAAATTAAAGGAACTGAGAGCTGTCCATTACTCATAAAACGAGAT
>CAYYEN010000233.1:0-5461 GCA_964470795.1 uncultured Spirochaetaceae bacterium
ACTTTTGCGCATGCTCGATTTTCCGGAAAATTACATCGTTATCAGCATAGGGTTTGATAATTTTTATAGTCCGCGCGCCTGTTGCGGTGACTGCTTCAAGCTCTTCTCCGCTCCCCATACCAACCCAATGCACCGCGCCCGCATCTTTTGCCCCCTTCGCCATTTGGGCCATGCCGTTCTTGCGTGTTCCGTCCAGATGCGAAAGCGCCGCGGTCATTACCGGTGTGTCGAATGTTTCGCCGTATAGTTCAAGCTTCGTTGACGGAATAACTGAGCCTATGTGCCTCATCTCGACAAGGAGGGAATCAAAATATTCGCGGGTTATCCGGTTTGAATCCCCCATCTTTATGCGCTCCAAATCGGGCTCATTTTTATGTGCCATGGTGTACCTCCGTAATGTACTGTCTAGTTTTTCCCTTCAGCAAGTATCTTCTTATACGTCTCTTCGTCGAGGGGATACTTCCGGATAATAATGATTCCCGCAGCGAGGATGGCGACGGGGACCGGGCCTATGAGAATGCGGATTGCAAAAAGCGTTGATGCAGACTGAACTTTATCAGCCTCGAATCCTGAAAGGCTCAAGACCAAACCGATAAGAGCGGGTGCGAGCGCGATGCCGAGTTTCGAGACGAAGGTCCACATTCCGTAGTATGCGCCTTCTTTTCGTTTTCCGGTTTGTACAGCCTCTACCTCGATGACGTCGGGGAGCATGGAAAAGGGCGGTACGTAGGCGAAGCCGAGTCCGATACCGGCAACTATCATCACGACCAGCGTAAAGGTCATTCCGAAGACGTGCCCGAAAAGGAAGATCGCCATACAGCCGAGCGCTATGATGCCGAGTGCTATCTGATAAAGCCGTTTTTTACCGGTCTTTTTCGCGGCAAGCACCGAAATTGGAATGCATATCATTGCTGTGAACAGGAGGCAAATCATCGCGATCGTCGTCATCCCCTCGTTGTTATACATGTACTTGAAGTAATATACGAGTATGGTTTGTATGAAGGTGATACCGGTCAGATTGCATGCATAGACGATCAGGAGACGCACGTATGTCTTGTTCTTGAATACGCCTAAGAAGGTCTCGAAAAACTTTTCCGTAAGAGGGGCGTCATTGGAATGATCGCGCTCGCGTACAGAAAAAAAGGTAATGAGTATTGATAAGGCCATGACGAGGCCGAGAACTAATCCTACATACGAAAATCCCAGCCGCGTGTTGTCTCCGGCCAGGCCGGCGATCGGCTGTACAGCGGCTGCTCCCAGAATTGTACCAATAACAGCGAAACTGAAACGAAACCCGTTGAGGGTATTCCGCTCGGTGTAGTCCTTAGTGAGTTCGGGTGTCAGCGAGCCGTATGGTATATTGACGACGGTATAGGCTGTATTGAGGCAACACAGAACAAGCGCCGCCCAAATGACACCGCCTGCCCCTGAGGAGAAGACAGGTGCCGAGAAAAACCACCACATGCATAAAAATAGCGGAACGGAGCCGAATAAGAAGTAGGGCCGTCGGCGGCCGAATCTGGTTCGTGTCCGGTCGGAGATGAATCCCATGGCGGGATCGGTTACCGCGTCCCATATCTTTCCGATCAAAATGGCGAATCCCGCAGCAGCTGCGGAAATACCTGCAACGTCGGTGAGGTAGAAGAGGGTCCAGAATCCCATGGCGGTAAAAAACAGATTCCCTCCCATGTCGCCTACGCCGAAGCCCAGTTTAACGCCGAGAGAAAGTTTACCGTCTTTTTTTGTCATTGTCGTGCTCCTTGTTTTGCAGCGCTAACTTTAGATGATAAAAAGCGGCGCTATCTCAGACGCTTTTATCATACTTATTTTGAAGTGCAGCTGCGCACTCGAGAAATGCGCATTTCATTTCTGCGGTCACGTCTTCAACCGCCTGTTTTCTGTTTTCACGGTATGCATTAAGTTTTCCCCGGACATCTATCGCGTTTCCTGCAATGATGACGGCTTTTTTCCTTAATGCGCTGGAGCGGTGTGATATATTGCCGCCGGCAAACCGCGATATGAGGTCCTGCAGGTTGATTACAGTTTCCACGATGCGGTCAAAGGATGGAGAAGAGCCGGATGATGAGTCCAGATACGCGCTGTCCAGATAGTACGATATATCCGCAAACTCCATGTGCCGCATCGCAAACCAGGCCTCGCCTGCACGGCGGTCGGCAAGGGAATGTTCGAGCGCGCTGATCTTTTTATCCGGCTCCAGAGAGTAAATTCTGTCCCAGCATTCCTGCCTGAGCCGGTAGACCCTCTGAATTTCATCCGCCTGAGGATGGGAGGCAATGCCGAGGGCTTTCTCGCCTTCTGCAAGCGCAATTTTCCGTAAAGCTTCCCTCCTCTCGTCCCGGCTGCCTGCCTGCACTCGCTTCCCGTATGTTTGGTAATAGAAATCTTCGGCCAATGAGAGTATCTTCTCGTCCAAGGCTTGAAGGCGTAAAGCTAATGAAGCGCTCTGCTTACCGCCCTCATCGATACCGCACGTTTTTTCCATGACTTGTATCATTTTCAGCACTTTTTTTTCGTCACGGGGGTTGAAGCGGTGATGAATGGATAAGGGGACAATACAGACGTCTTCTTCTCTTTGTTCTTTTTCGAGTTCTTCGGCGCACCAGAAACCCATTTGTGCGCTCCCTGTTTCAAGACGGGGAAGGGTTTCGCTCCGGTAGGAAACCTGCCCTTCCGGAGCAAGAGCTATAGGGTACGGCCCGGTGCGGATAATTGTGCGGATGTTCTTAATGCTTGCGGTATCAAGTTTGACGTGGTATACGGGAACGGCTCCGATGCGCGGCAGGAGCCAGCGGATGAATGAACCGCCCCAGAGCGCAACTTCGTAGCCGTGAATGAACCGCGCATGGGGATTACCTCGTAAAGGTAGCCCTTCGCGGAGCGCCTGAGGTTTTAGAAGGACATCAAAGAGATACGAGAATACCTGAGGCTCCTCACCGTAGGGATGGCGGAAGGCGAGGATCAGTCTTGTCTTTCCGTCCTGAAAGTCACGCCATTTCGAAATAAGGGTATTCGGTTCCTGCGGGTTAATGCCCCTTAGTTCGATCGAGGAGAAGCGGAGGACTAACTTAATATATAACGGCGAAATTGCCCTTAGAACGCGCAGTACCGGCAGTGAGGGACTCGATGTTCCCAGCGGCTGCCGGTATAAAGCCTTCGTGACCGGCTTGTAAGGAAGTTTTACAAAACTCATTTTTATAAGTATAGGGGCGTTCCTTCCAATTGTCAAACACGAAAATATGTGACTGTCAGTATCAGATCCTTACCCTCTCTTATACGCAATAGCATCTATTTGAACTTCAAGGCTGTCAGGTCCGCCGGCGTGGGCAAAGTTTGTCTGAATTGTTTTACGTGCAGGAAATTTACCATTAAATCTTTCTTTGAAAACTTTTTCCATCACCGGAATATGCATAGTCTTCATTAATGTCTTTTCGTATAATGCTCATTTGCGTTTCTCCCGCTTTCTTCATTAGCTCTCCTAAAATTGCTTCACCGCTTTTTCTGTTGTTATTTTACGTTTCTCAATTGTTTTTGCAAATATATCAGATACAGTTTTCGGGAACTGCTCATGAATAATCTTTGTTCCTTCTTCTGTAATTCCGCCTTTTGTTGCAACCCGTTGTACAACTTCTTCAAAAGACAATTTTTTTTCAAGCATCAGTTTGCTTGTTCCGTATAAGGTGCTTTTTACCATTTGTGCAATATCATCATCTGATATTTGTGTATGTTTTTTTGCTTCAAGACAAATTTCATCAAACAGCGCTGCAATAAAACCCGGCATACAACTGACCAGTTCAGAACCTATTCCGATTTCATGTTCAGGCAGCTCTATTACATTTCCAAATACGGATAACAGCGACGCTAAAATTTCCTTATCGCTATTCTGAACATTTTTATTATGACAGACAAGAGTCTGCGACAGATTAACTTCCGCAGTGACACTTGGTATAACTTTTGATATCTTATTGGTTCTGCAGATCATTTCGAGTTGTTCAAACTGTACGCTTCCGTTAAGAGAAACAATGTGGGTTTCAGGTGAAACGCTGGTGCAAATTTCATGCAGCACTGATTTTAGTTCCAGCGGTTTTACACAAAGAAAAAGCATTGCAGAATTTTCAGCAGCCTCTGTATTCCGCCTGCAAACATTAACCTCCGGATATTTACTGTTTACTTCCCTAATTTTTTCATATGTTCTATTTGCAATATATATATCCCCTTCCTGAACAATCTTCGATGAAATCAATTTTTCGAAAATCATTCTGCCCATACTTCCAAATCCGATAATTCCAATTTTATAGTTCACAACCCCCTCCTGTTTATTATTTTATTTCCAGTCATACTGTTCAATACCGCTTCCTGTGCGTAAAAATATCGGGATGACAGACAAAGGCGTTTTTGAAACAACAGTCTGCCCTCCGGTAAACACCGTTCCTGTTTCCATCTCTTTCCACGAAGCGCCATCGGGAAGATACACATTCCTGCTTTGTACCCCTTTATAGAGAACAGGACATACTAAAATATCGGGGCCGAACATATACTGGTCTTCAATAATCCATGCCTGCAAGTCCTTCGGAAAGTCATAGAAAAGAGGCCTCATTACAGGAGTGCCTTTTTCATGTGCTTTTTTCATGTGCTCTAGGATATAGTCCTTCATTTTTACACGGATAGTAAGATACTTCTTAAGGATCTCATAGGCTTCCTCTCCAAAA
Organism: uncultured Spirochaetaceae bacterium; assembly: GCA_964470795.1. Taxonomy (GTDB): domain Bacteria; phylum Spirochaetota; class Spirochaetia; order Sphaerochaetales; family Sphaerochaetaceae; genus Bullifex. Next base: position 4,728 of record CAYYEN010000233.1, read on the forward strand.
CTCCAGACTTCATTATCCGAACCGGATCCGAATAAACCGCCCCCTTCAGTTCCCTGCGCGGCATTCCATGGTACACGGTCTCCGTGCAGCCGCATAACGGGGCAGAATGTTCCAAACTGGAACCAGCGGCACATAAGCTCCCTGAATTCAGGATCATCGGGATTCCCTCCGCCGAAGCCTCCAATATCGCTGTTCCACCACGGAAGGCCTGCAAGCCCTGTGTTCATTCCGATCTGTATCTGATTGCGGAATGAGGCAAAACTCGAAGCAACATCCCCCGACCATAGGAGTGTCCCAAACTTCTGAGAACCTGCCCATGCAGAGCGGATGAGCGTAATAGGCTTTTCCACTCCATTTTCACGAAGTCCTTCATAAAAAGTCCTTGCGTATTCAACCGGATAAATGTTTCCAAATTCAAGAGCACTGCCCCGGCGGTAGCGGTAATTATCAAAATCATAGGTGTGAAACTCAGGTTCGGCCTCATCGAGCCAGAAAACTTTTATGCCGTATTCGAAATAGTTCTTTTTAATCGTTTTCCAGACGAAATCCCGGGCATCTTTATAGGTGGCATCGAAGAAAAGAGTATCATTAACAAACTGCATAGTCGTCCGGACTCCGCGGTTTGTTCTCATGAGAAGCCCCCTCGAGAACATTTCCTCATAATTTTCACTTTTCCGGTCAACGGTAGGCCACACAGAAACCATGAGCTCAATACCGAGTAATTTCAGCTCTTC
>CAYYEN010000234.1:0-5460 GCA_964470795.1 uncultured Spirochaetaceae bacterium
TCTTCGAGCGCTCTGTGTACAAGATCTTCGGTGCTTGCCTGTTGTTGTACTCCTGTTGAAGGCATGAGCCATTCTTTGTGTTCTGTATTAGTATAATCCCGCTTCTCAAATTCTTTTTTGATTACCGGCTGAATCATGGAGCGGGGTAATGAATCATGTGCGCCGACAAGATCAAATATTTTTCTTTTAATGCTAAGCGGGTCCCAAATAAAAAGCAGCACTGTTTTCATGTCATTAAAAGATGCTTCGTACATGCCCTTCTCGTAACGATCGGGGAAGGCTGAAAGAAAAAGGGCATCAGCTGCAGTGAACCATTCTCTTTTGCTGTATAGCATTATATTCGGGTTTTGCGAATACTTAATTTTTTTGTCTTGAGGAACAGTGCCGAGCGTAGCAAGGGCCGCTTCAAAACGGGCATGTCGTATTCGTGAAGGAGGGTCTGGATGTAACTCATTGTTAAAACCTATGCTCCAGTATACCCAGGGATGTATATTCCTGTCTAAGAGATAATGGAAAATCATCCCTTTAACGAAACGGAATGCTAGAGGACGAATAAGAGGCCGCTTAAAAATATCAGCAAGTTCTGGTGCAGCGACTGCCAGGTCTATATCGACTATGTTTTGTGCCGCTCTTAACAGCGGACCGAAAACTTCAGAAGGAGGAGTTTCATGAAGCCATTCGGCAAATTCATGAGCGCGTGAAATGTCACCCCGTTTTCTCCATGGAACCTGTCCGTAAAAAAAGAAAGGATCAGGACCATGGGTTCCGAGTGTTTCGGGGCCTGAAAAACCAGGTTTTTCGTTAAGAGCCTTGAGGCAAAACTGCCAGTGATCAGGAGCGGCCGGCATGAGAATGTTCCTTTTTTTCTGAAACGAGAAATAAAATTCCGCCTACAATAAACAAAACTACAAGTGAAAGTACTCCGTAGCGCATGGTACCGCCGGGCAGTTCTCCAAATGTTTTTAATACAAGAAGCGAAATTCCGCCGACAAGGGTTGGTCCCATAACAGCTGCAAACCTGCCGAAAATTGTATAGAAGCCGAAAAATTCGTTTGCCATATCTTTTGGAATAATTTTTCCATAATAGGATCTTGAAAGAGACTGAACTGCACCCTGCGATGTTGCAACCATCATTCCGAGGATCCAAAAGTGGCTTACCTTAGTAACAGTGACAGCATATACAGCAATGAGGCAATATATGATCAATGTTGCCAGAAGAAGGGTTCGAGTGCGGAAACGTTTTGCAAGATATGAAAAAAGCAGTGCAAAGAAAAAAGCTGCAGCCTGTATTGCAAGAAGAATTGGAAGCAGTGTTGCCGTTGCGTTATCAGCGGTAATACCTTCAACAGCATTTGATGCAAAGGGAACAGCCATGGCGATGATGGTGTGAACACCATCTATATAAAAAAAGTAGGCAACAAGAAAAACAAAGACAGGGGTATAGAGTTTTATATTCTTAAAAGTATGAAAAAGACGCTTAAAAGAATTATACACAGGGTGCGGTTCGCTCGCTATACCGTACTCCTGTTTTACATTTTTTAAAAAGGGAATAGAAAACACGAGCCACCAGATGCCGGTCATAAAAAATGTTATTCTAAAACCAGTATACACATCATAGGGGATTGAAAGCCCTCCAATAGTAAGAATGCCGTTAGTTGTTAAGCCGGGAATAACCTGCAGCAGTACGATTGCCAAAACAAGAGGAATGGTGCTTCCTCCCAGGTAGCCGAACGCATAGCCTGCTGTAGAAACCCTGTCCATTCTCTCGTCTGTTGTTACATCTACAATGAATGAGTCATAAAAAATATTTGTTCCTGCATAACCGATTGATGCGATGGTATATGGAATAAGAATCATCCACCAGAAAGCAGGGTCTGCCGGATAAAAACCAATAAGAAACGTAAAAATAATGCCAATCACAAAGAAGAAGATAAAAAACTTTTTCTTATATCCCTTATAATCTGCAATTGTTCCAAGAATGGGGGAAAGAAGAGCAACTCCCAGACTGATAATAGAAACAATGAACCCGTAGATTGATTCCGATCCTTCTATGTTTTTTGCTAAAAGGCCGTAGAGCATCGGGAAAATAAAGGACCACACGATAACCGTGAAACAGGACTCGGCCCAGTCATAAAAAATGTAGGACCATTCTTTTTTGTTAAATATCATACTAATGAGTATACCCCCATATTGTAAAGGGTGCATTAAATTTCTACTAATTCAGGTGAATTTTCTACCATACTGCATTCAATTTTTGCATAAACGATTACACATCGAATTTATGATGAATTTATGCCGATTTAACAATTGTTTTGTATGTTTCTGTCATGACATATCAAACACATGCATATTTTGGAAAAGTTCTGCATTCGTGTATAAGTGAAATTTGGAATGCGGCTGTTAGTGAAAAACATCTGATTATCGGTTCGGTTAAGCCGGATAGGTCGTCGCTCTTTTTAAGCCATCCGCATTTTTGGAATTATTCAAAGAAGTTTGTATGGAAAAAAATGAAGAAATTTTCACAAAAAAAGATAAAAAATGGAAAAAAGAATAAGAAGTTCAGTATAGAGCTCGGTATTATTCTTCACTATATAGCAGATTTTTATACAGCAGTACACAATATAAGTCCCAACAAGGTTCTAGATCATATGACGTATGAAGAAAAGCTTCATGATGCTTTTTTAGAACAGGTTACCGTTGAAAAGATAAAGATGTATGCATTATCTGTGCATATGCTTCATCCGGAAAGAAAACTTGAAAGCTGCATGTGTGAGCTAAAGATTCGTCATGCTGCATACAGGCCCTCTCGTGAGGATCCTAGTAATGACATACGCGAAATTCTACATGCAAGTTTTTTAGTTCTCTCTTTTGTGTTAGGTGCTGTACTTGGTGAAAAGGAAGAACAAAAAGAAGCAGTATAAAAAGTTAAAAAAGTTTCCTGCATAGAGACTGCTTGAGTGTGCTCTATGCAGGATTTAGTTTATTTTGTAAAGACAGCCTGTATTGTTAAACCCTCTTCAGGATTTACCGAAATTGATTTTTCTGTAGTATTAATACTTCCTTTCCATTGTAAAAAAGTATAGCCTTCATTTGGAACAGCAGTGAGACTGATAAACTGATTCGGATAATAATTGCCGGTTAAAGATTCATTCGTAAGGGTAAGGTTATTGAGTATTACACTTCCGCCTTTGCCGCAAGTTACTGATACAGGAACACTTTTTTCTAAGTTAAAAAAGGATTCCATTTGTGATTGAAAAAGAGGTTTTCTCTGCGTAAAGTATAATGGAAGAGCCTGGGTGTTTGTTTTCCATTGTTTCATAGATCCGCCTGCTGCCCATATCCATCGGTCCCAATGCATGGTCATATCGGCTTCGTAGAGTTTTATCATATTTTCTACTGCAGAAGTTATTTCATCTTCAGAAAAAACAGTGTTCATAAGATCGCAACAGGCATTAATTAGGAGCCTTTTATATTCAGGATTCGAGAGGAATCGTTTAATTAATTCTACTGACCAAGGAGGATTAGGCCAGTTTGGTCCCCTTTCCTCCGTAATAACGTTAAACATGTTGTATCCGTAGTGAGGCTGGTCATAAATACTTGTAGAAAATTCAGTATCGAATAAAAGCCAGCGTAAGGGTGTTTTATCAGTTTTCCAGAAGCGGATATTATTGCTCGGCCAGTCCTTATTTGCAATGTAGATTTGAATTGCGGTGTACAAGGCATGATTTTTAAAATCAATACTGTCCTTAAATTGCTCCAGGGTTTCAGCCTTTGTAAAATCTGCTTCGCGGGTTTTACCAATAAGATTATAATACCAGGAATAGTCTTCTTCATCACCGATACGTACATTGCCGCCATATTCATACACAACAGATTCATCAAGAGGAATGCCGTAGTGTCTGTAAAAATAACTTTCATCATGACTTTCTCTCATGTTTAAGATGCCCCAGTACTCACCATTAAGGTAAACCACTGTTGGCCTGAATGCTTGTGTGTCTATAGAAAGTTTTGAAACCTGATTTTGAATTAAGGCATCACGAAAAAGAGTATAGTTATAATCGTTTCCGCCATTTCTAAATATTATTGAACGGTAAAAGTCAGTGCTGCGGCCGCTTTCATCTTTTGCACCAAGATCTGGAAACAACGGATAATTAAGACCGCTTTGAGTGTCGCCTCTTTCATAGAAAAAAAGCTGAAAGGGTTTTTGAGGACTCGAACGCGACCAGCCTCCGAGAATTTTAAATACACTTGGAGTTGAAAAACCTCCGTTTGTATCTAAGAACTCTGTGTAGGAATTTCGTCTCCAAAAGGGTCCTCTCTGGTTATAATTTGCCTGAGACCCTCCATCAAAAGGAATATATTTGTTCTTTTTTTGCCACTCTCTAAATACATCTCCCAGGACATATATTCCGTCTGTCTCATCCATGAGATCGAAGGGATCTAAAGTAATAAGAGCAATTGGAAGAGCATGTTCTGATTTAATATCTGTAAAAAAAATTGTCTGCGTAAAAATAGAAGACGGATAGTATCCGTGGACATAGGCTTTTGCCCTGATGACAAGACCTCTATCGCCTGTAACACTAGGCGGGTAATATTTGTCTGTAATATCTCTCTGTGTTGTAAGGTCATATTCCGGGTAGAGGGCTTTTGAAAGAGTAATACTGCCTGAAAAAACCGGAGAGGTTACAGTGGGCTCTGAACCGTCCAGGGTATAGCGGATAATGCTGTCTTTATTTGCAGAATAGAGGACAAGCTCTGTCCCTTCTTCACACCAATATGAAGTAATAGTTGATTTTATGTCTGCAGTTTTTTCTTTATAAGTGAGTTCGTAGGAATTTTGCTTTTTAGGTGTTGGTTCTGCAAGAATAACAAAGGAGTCCGGCGAATCAAAGGGCCTTCCATACGATGTATTTGTTTCAAGAACAGGCAACGTTACTTGATCTATGCGCACTCCTTCTGAGTTCGACAAAGTAAGTTTTTCTCCGCTTGCTTTAAGCTTAAAAGGTGCATGCAGTTCTTTGAGATCCATAGAGGCAGTACCGGAGCAAAATACAGTAAGTACGCCGCCTGGTTCAATTGTGATTTTCGGAAAAAGAAATTTAAACGGATTTTTATCGCTGTCGCTTAATCCCCAACCGGATAAATTTACCGGCTCATCGCCTGTGTTGCGTACTTCTACCCAGTCAGAGCTATTGCCGTTTCTATCATAGAATAATTGATAATTTGAGGACATTACTTCATTTATTACAATAGCTCCAGGGGCTTTAGTTGACATACTAAGCGAACACGAAACGAGGAGAAGTGTAAAACAAAGTAAAAACCCGATTATTCTTTTCATAATTATAGTGTTAGGTCGCCTTCAGAAGTTAAAAGTGATGCTGATGTTACTCCAACAATTGCTGCTATTTCAGAAACGAATAGTGTTTTCTTGTTTTTAAGACTAAGCTCAATGGAAACTTC
>CAYYEN010000235.1:0-5448 GCA_964470795.1 uncultured Spirochaetaceae bacterium
TCCGCAAGTACTGCAATCTTTCTACCCTTACTCCAATTTAAATTTGAAAGCGTATCAAGGGCTGAAAGCATTGAGTCCGATGTTGCATTATAGCAGTCCTCTAAGACTGTAATATTATCTTGTTCAACGATGCGAGAGCGACCAAAGATAGGCTCAAGAGTTTTAAACCCATTTAAGATATCTTCAACTGTTGCTCCTAAAGCACGAGTGACCGCTATCGCTTGGTTAGCATTCTTAAGGTTATGATGACCTAATAATGGGATTTGTCCCCATTTGCCTTCAACTTTTATTTTATAGCCTAAGAAATCACAATCTTGATAATCTTCAATTGCATTTTCAAAGATAGTTAAGTTTTGGCAATTCTTTTCAAAAAATGGTAGAAAATCGATATCTTTAGACACAAAACCTTTTGTGTAAGGCAAAAAGATATGGCTTTTTTCCAAAGCAATTTCTTCTCGAGAATTATAATTTTGTAAATGGCTGATACCAATATTAGTAATTACTGCATATTCACAGCCTGCAATATCTGAACTGTTTTCCATCATGCCATAATGATCAGTTCCTAGTTCAAAGACACCATAAGCTGTATCTTCTTCTAGTTGTAATATAGATAAAGGAAGACCGTACTCGCTGTTGTAGTTTCCTGGTGTTTTTACGGTCTTCCCCAATTGAGCTAAAACAGAGGCAATCATTTCTTTAGTAGTTGTTTTTCCACAGCTACCAGTAATACCAATAATAGTTGCCTTACTTTTAATTCTTACCCAAGTAGCAAATTGTTGTAGCGCTTTTAAAGTATCCTCTACCACAACAAAGGTTGCCTCAAAATTTGAAATTAAGTCTTTATGATTTTTATCAATTACGATTAAAGCAGCACCATTAGCAAGGGCACTAGCTATATACTTATGCCCATCACTACGATTTCCTTTAAGTGCAAAGAAAGCAGAGTTAGAAGTTACTTTATTACTATCTATAAAATATTCATGCACAGTGACGGTATTACCATAATGGATACCGTTTACAATACGTGAAAATGCTACAGATGTAGTTTTCATAAAACGCTCCCTATTCTTACTTTAGTAATTCCTTGCAATTCTAAAGGATGAGTTATAATCGATATTCTTGTAATCAAGTTGTTGTTCGATCACTTGGTTAATCAAAGCTTCAGGTGTCTTAGAATAAGAAATTTTTGCATTCAATACTCTAATATCTTCCTCTAATTCTTCAACATGTCTAACATTAGCTCGTAGTTGATATTGTCGCTGTTGATAAATACACACTTGATATAAAGGCACAAAACAAGAGATAAAGATGACAATGATTAACGAGATTATGACAGCTTTTGTTTTTTTCGAAATTTGCATTTTGTTATCAATCATTCTCTTACCTTCTCTACTACTCTGAGTTTTGCACTACGGCTAGGCGAATTCTCTTTTTCTTCTTCAGCACTTGGAACAATGGGCTTTTTAGTCAGAATCTTAATCTTAGGATTTTCTTCCATTGCAAGATTCTTAAAATACCATTTAACTGGTCTATCCTCTAAAGAATGGAAGGTTATCACTGCAATACGCCCTCCTACCTTTAAAGCGTTAACCGCTGCTTCTAGTGCAGGTTCTATTCGAGAGAGTTCTTTATTAACTTCAATTCTTATAGCTTGAAAGGAGCGTGTTGCTGGATGAATCTTCTGATACCTATATTTGGGAGGAACAGATGCTGAAATGATTTCTGCAAGTTCACTGCTAGTTTCGATAGTTTTAGTTAAACGATATTTACAAATTGCGCGGCTAATCATTCGAGAATAACGCTCTTCACCATACTCAAAAATTACATTAGCAAGCTCTTCTTCGGCATATTCATTAACAACAGTTTTAGCACTCAGCTTTTGATCAAGGTTGAGTCTCATATCTAACTCTTCATCTTTTCTAAAGGAAAAACCTCTCTCACTTTCTGCATAGTGGTAAGACGAAATTCCTAAATCAAATAAAATACCATCAATACTATTAGCCTCAACGGTAGGAAGGTAATCGTTAAACCAGCAGTTAACTGGCTTAAAACGCTCTTTATAAGGAGCAAGACGTTCTATTGCTTTTTGTTGAATGCCACGGTCTCTATCAAGGCCATAAACTGTTAAAGTTGGATACTTTTCCAAGTATAAAGAAGTATGTCCTCCCTCTCCGGTTGTGCAATCAATCATTACAGGATGCGGAGCAGTATAGACTAAGTTTTCTAACACTTCTTTGTGCATTACAGGATAGTGTACAATGGTCATTTATTATTCTCCCTATTTTCCTTAAATAAACTTGAGGACAGCTCACTAACACTTTCATCGAGAGAATCAAGATATTTCTCATACTCACTAGATTTCCAAATTTCTATATAGGAGCCAACTCCTAAAATTAATACATTGTCTTTAACTTCTAAATTAGCAAACGCTCTTAAACGCTGTGGAATTGTAAGACGCCCTGAGTTATCAAATTCAACTTTAACAGAAGGTGTAATTAAAGCTCTTTGCAGCTTTCTAACCTTTGGGTTAAACATCGATAAAGGATCGGTGCCAGATATTCCATTCATGATAGTTTCAAAATGAGTAACTGATAAAACCATTAAATGGTTACCTTCAATTCCCTGTGTAATGTAAACCCCTTCTTGTCCAAACTCGAGGCGCAACTTGGCAGGAATCATTAATCGACCCTTGTCATCTAAAATATTTTCATATTCGCCAGTTAATGCCATTTTTAACCTCAAGACTTAAGTTTACGGGAATTACCACCACTTTCATCCACTATGATACACTTTATTTCCACTTTATGCAAAATATTTCTCATTTTTAGCCAAATAATTTTTCTTAGGTAAAAATAATGGTTAATATTTATTAACCTTTTGTATAAAAAGGACAATAAAAGTTATATAAGTTTTAAGGTATTTTTGTATTGATATTCAAATTTATGTCAAAAGCGCAAAAAAAAACTTGCTCCCGGTCAAGAAAGCAAGCTAAATATTTTATAAAAATTCAATTACGAAAAGATATTGTAATCAAAAGTTGGGAAGATTGCGTTGCGTCTTTCAGCGTTTATCAACCATTCTGTGTTGACCGCATTCTTACACATATTTGTGTAGGCTAGATTAAATGAGCCTAAATGGTTTCTAATACGAGACTGAGCGTAATCTGAGCTGGTATTATCATGAAGGATGTACGGCCAATCAGAAGCCATAGCAAGTAGAACTTCACGCCCTGCTTGATTTAAGAATCGACCTCTCAGAGAAGTCTGATTAGGGAACCTAATTGCTAACTCTTTCATTCTTGAAATCGCTTTAGTGGTATGTTTATAAATCCAAGCATTAGAACTATCTAAGAGAGTATCTGCATAGCCGCCATACAACCAAGAACAAGTATTAGGATAAATAGCTTCACACTCAAATTCTTTCTGACTCACTAAAGATGGAGTTGAAAGATAGATAGAATCATTCTTTTCACACTTTCTTAAAATTTGCTCTAAAAATAAGATACCTTCAAACCAACGGTGGCCAAAAAGCTCTGCATCTAAGCAAAGGTTATAAACTGGTGAATTCTTAAGCATAGGTTCAATCATATAACCTTTGCGTTGAATATGATAAAGCATGTTATCTGAGTGCAAATCCACTTTAGCAAACGCTTTTTCTAAATCATAAAAATTCTTATTCTCAGTCTTACCAGAAATCGCATGATACTTATACCCGGTAAAAACTCTTACCTTTGGTTCATGAATAAAAGGCTCAATATAATCCATGGGTAAATCGTAACCGATATCTCTATAGAACTCTCTGTAATCAGAATCACAAGGATACCCAAAGCTGTTAGACCAGATTAGGTTAGTTAAAGACCAGTCTCTTACAAAAGCTTTAACATTGCTATCCCCTATAGTTAAAGGTTGATAGCCAAAAGTATTAACTTTGTTCTTCGCAGTAATTACTGAGTGGGAAGGAAGTTGACACCATTGAACGCCATATTCTTCAAGTATTTTTTCAAGTCCAGGATAATAACCACACTCTGGAAGCCAAAAGCCCTTAGGTTTATAACCAAAAGCATTTTCAAAGGTTTGAATCCCTACTAAAACTTGCGCTCTAATTGCAGACTCATAATCTTTATAAAGAGGTAAAAAAGCATGAGTTGCAGCAGTTGTGATTAATTCCAACTTGCCAAGAGATGCTAGCTCTTTAAAGCCTTCAAGAATATTACATTTATAATATTTATAAATTTCAAGGTTCTTTATGGTTTTCTCATAATAGTAATAAGCCATTTTATGAGCGTCAGTATCTTCAGTTTGCGTTCTTTCAATCTCTTTTTCACCAAGTTGTAAATGGCGTTCCATATAATTTAAGAAACGTTGTTGAAGATCAACATCCATCAACATTGTCATCAAGGTTGGTGAGAAGCACATTGTGAGTTTATAATTAACCGCTTGGTTAGATAATTTCTCAAGCATTCTTAATAGAGGTAGATAAGATTCGTTGATAGATTCAAAAAGCCAATCTTCCTCTAAGAATCTAGGGAATTCTATATGTTTTACATACGGTAAATGAGCATGTAGAATAATATTAACGATATTTACTTTTTGCATGTTAACCCCTCTGCTTCTTGAATTGCAGCAATAATATCTGCAAGTTGACTATTGTTCAAAAAATTCCCATCTTTTGTAGTCAAGAGAGAAAGATAGATTTTAAATAAAGCATCATTTGTCTTAATAGATTCTGGGTGCTCTAAAAAATAACATTCTACTAAATCTAGTGGAGTGCTCTTTGCAAGTTCTAAGTTAGTATCATTATCAAAATGAGCCACCAAACTTACAACACATACACCACCATTACTTGGAACACTGATATTCCATTGGTCATCTGAATCAGTAATAGGGACTTCAAAAGATTCCTTATTACCATCCTTTTCAATTTCAATGGAAAGCATGAGAGAATAAGAGTGTCGTGAAGATTGTAGCTTCTCTTTATCCCAGGATGAAATACTCCAAAAGCAATAAAGCCAAGAAGCATTTTTAACAAGTACATTAATTGAAGTATCTGGATAAGATTCTGGAAGCGATTCTACCCCTGGCAACGCACAAGGCGCTTCGATATCGCCTCTAAAATCTGTCAAACCATTGACATAACGCTTTCTAACATCCCCAATTAAAGCATCGTTAGTAAGATTATCATCTTCATATATCTCTTCTAATTCTTCTATCAAGGATTTACGATCCATTTGATCAGCATTTTGAATCCCTTCTTGCTGAGCAATTAATCGCAATTCACCCAAGGTCAAAGAATCAAGTTGTATTAATACCATTTTTACCTCACGAACTTTTATTAATCGTAAAAAAAACAACTAGTTTAGTCAACACTAAAACAGCAAACAAAAAAGAGATGTCATAGAGGTTTTTGCAAAAGTCGCCAAGTAGCGTAAAAAATGTAATAATATGCAAA